>JAFTYO010000047.1 GCA_017464685.1 Alphaproteobacteria bacterium | reverse complement strand
TTATAGGTTTGAACAACACTCGGCTTAACATATATGTTATAATATCCGTCAGCTAAGTATGCCGATTTTCCGAGTTTTGCACCAAGCTCAACTTCAATTAGTTTGATGTCTTCATATTCATATTTCTTAACGACATTATCTTTGGCATCATCATAACTTACTTGGTCATATGTTACACTAACACTTGGTTGCAAATATAAGTTTTTAGTTAAGGCATATTTATATCCCAACTCCAAGCTTGCTCCATACTCTACTCCGTCGGTATCAGCCTTAAAACCGTCAGCAGTTTCAAGCTCGGCTTTTTGTATACCGCCAAATATGGTAGCAAATGTGTAGAAGTTGTTCTTATCATGGAAATAATATAAACCTC
Organism: Alphaproteobacteria bacterium; assembly: GCA_017464685.1. Lineage (GTDB taxonomy): Bacteria > Pseudomonadota > Alphaproteobacteria > RF32 > CAG-239 > JAFTYO01. Next base: position 27,582 of record JAFTYO010000047.1, on the reverse strand, counting down.
CTAAGTAGCTCTTAGACTCAATCTCAGATGACTTGGTTGAATAATATTCTTTACCGTCGCCGTTCATATCATAGTTTCCGGTTCTATATGATACAAACACTCCAAGCTTGTTGTTTTTATCATGTTGCAAATCAAAACCGGCTTCAATGCCCCACACTTTGGCATCTATGTCTACAGGTGCATCAATGGATAAATCCGTATAATCGATATCTACCCACGCATTGTGGTTAGGCTTGCCGTCCCAGTTGTATGAGCAAAACTCACAATCAGGTGAATATAAGTGTGAAATACCTACTTTGCGTTTTATGGTGCTTATCATACCAACTTTTTGGGTTATGGTAACTGTGGGTAAACTTATGCCTCCGATAATCTCAGGTGTAACTTTTATTGGTGCTTTTGATATGCTTCCTCCGGTGTTTCCGCCTGTGCTTCCGCCCGTGTTACCATCGTCACCGCCTGTACCGGTATTATCATCATCGCCGCCGGAAGGTGGTGTGTCTTTGTTTGGGTTTTCAATATTGTTCATTGACAAGTACCACTTGTTTTCGTTTGTGTTAGCAACGGTTGCTGTTCCGTCTGAACTTTGTTCTACATTAAACAACACATCATACAAATATGGGCTACCGTATACACGGCTTACCTTAAACGAATCTGCTTGTCCCGTTGTGTCGTTTGTTGAATGTACAAACAATATGCTCTTGCCTCTAATGTCCGCATCTGATGATGCGTGTACAATTACACTTGTCGGATTATTCGGGTCTACATTGCCATCTATGTGTAACACATCAGCTTCTAATGTATCAGTCTTTAAGTCTATGTGATAAAAACTGTTGTTTGATGAAAATCCTTTTAAGTAGATATTATCTATATAACCATTGGCCACATCAAATACTGCATTGTTTAAGGTTAATGATGTTACAATGTTTGCAGTTAAGTTTTCTGTACCATCTTCTTCTAATGAGGCAATAAATTTGCCTTGACCCTCCCAGTTATTAGCGGTTGTGTCCTCATGGTTATATGAGCCAAACTTTAAGGTTGTGCCATCAACCGTTACATTTTCGGCATTGATGATGGCATTGTTCATTGCTACAAACTGTGTAGTTGTGCCCAAATCAGCATCAACAACATCATCTCCCACAAACGAGAGGTCATATTTATATGTGTAGTCTACTGCAGATGAAGATGCTTTACCTCCTTCAATGTTATCATTGATGGTCCAAGAACCGCCACCTGTGGTGTCAAAGGTTATAACCGGATTGGTTGTAGTTGAAGTATTATTTACAAAAATAGCATTATAGTTTTTGCCACGTGTCACATCTGATGTATAGTTACCGGAAAATTGATGCGCTTCAGCTCCGGATGTAAAGGTCATATTGCTGTCATATATATAAACAGCTCCGCCTGATGCTAAATCCGAATCTGATGAGGTTTTAGCATAATTGCCGATAAAATCACCGGTAATGTTGCCGATGGTGCTAATATTATAAATCGCTCCGCCTCGGGCAAGTGAACCACCGGCATAATTACCGATAAAATCACCGGTTATATCGCCGATGGTGCCATCATTATAAATCGCTCCGCCTGATTTAGCATAATTGCCGATGAAATCGCCGGTGATATCGCCGATGGTGTTCTTGTTGATATAAATGTGATTATAAATCGCTCCACCATAGGAGGATTTTCCACTGGCATAATTGCCGATGAAATCGCCAGTGATATTGCCGATATTTCCTTCATTAAAAATCGCTCCGCCAAATTTAGCATAATTGCCGATGAAATCGCCGGTGATATTGCCGATATTTCCTTCATTAAAAATCGTTCCGCCAGAGGCAGAAACACCACTGGCATAATTGCCAATAAAATCACCAGTGATGTTACCGATTCGACTACTATTATAAATCGCTCCGCCTTGGGCAAATGAGAAAGTTCCGGTTACCATAACATAGTTACCGATAAAATCTCCTATAATGTTGCTGATGGTACCATAATTATGAATCGCTCCGCCATAGGCATTCTCTGAGCCACTGGCATAATTGCCGATAAAGTCGCCGGTTATATTGCCGATGGTACCAGTATAATAATTATAAATCGCTCCGCCATAGGCCTCCTCCGGGCTTTGGCCACCACTGGCATAATTGCCGATAAAATCACCGGTTATATCACCGATGGCGCTGTCGCTCTTATTATAAATCGCTCCGCCATAGGTATGTGTACCATTGGCATAATTGCCAATAAAATCGCCGATAATGTTGCCGATAGCGCTTCTATCACCATTGTAAATCGCTCCGCCCAATGGAGCATAATTGCCGATAAAATCGCCGGTTATATTTCCGATGGTGCCATAATAATTATAAATCGCTCCGCCAAATTTAGCATAATTGCCGATAAAATCGCCGGTTATATTTCCGATGGTGCCATAGGTGCCATAATTAGCAATCGCTCCGCCATAGGCATTCCCTCGGCCACTGGCATAATTGCCAATAAAATCACCGGTGATGTTGCCGATGGTGCCATAATTAGCAATCGCTCCGCCATAGGCAGATGCATATAATGATTCTAATTTGGCATAATTGCCAATAAAATCACCGGTTATATCGCCGATAGTGCCGTCGCTCTCATTATAAATCGCTCCGCCATAGGCATATTTTCCACTGGCATAATTACCTATAAAGTCGCCGGTAATGTTGCCGATGGTGCCAGAATTATAAATCGCTCCGCCATAGACAGTTGATGAAGTTGAAGTAATCTTACTTCCCACAAAATCAGCATCAACATCACCTGTTAATGAATTATTCTGTTGTGTATCATAAACCTTTCTTTCTGTTGTATCATCATACTCATATGTAACATAAACTTTTTTATCATTGGGAAGTGTTAAAGTAACATATGTACCACTTGTGGGCTCGGTGGTAACTACATCATAGGTGATGTTTTCTGAGATGCCGATTTTTGATTTATCAAGGACTATTTTATAATATTTGGTTGTGAGCTCGCCGTTTGCATCTGCTTCTTGCACCGTGAAATTATAATCTGTCTCAAAGCCCGTAACATAGCTAAACACACTGTCAGGTAACTTGCTTGCATCAAAACTTATGCTGTATGTTCCCTCATTTTCCGTTACCATTCCTGCAGGTGTGCCTGCAAGTGTGCTCACTAATTCTTTGTTATCTCCTGTGGGCTCAAAATAATATGCCACACCACCAACCATCACTTTCACCGCACCCTCAGGAAGTGTGTTTGACCCAAGCTCGGTCAAGGTATATACATCAGAAGAGGTTAACTTTGCAGCCTCGGTCTTTAAACTGTTTAATGTGGGAGTTAGAGTTAAAGCAGAAACATTTTGAGTTAAAACCGTGCTCGTGAGCAAAGAAATAATAAAAGCAGATTTTTTTATCATAATACAAGTCCTTATAGTTAAATAATCTTCGGGACATTAAACGATCGTTTAATGTCTGTATCTAATACTAAATCAATTTTACCATAAGTCAATATGTTAAATATTTTATACCACACGGAATTTAAACGATCGTTTAATGTCCGATGTTTTGTATTGTTTTTGCAAAAAAAGTCCGGCGAACCGGACTTTTTTTACTTCATCATAAAACTAGATATGGTTTGACGAAGCTTTCTTCCTCTCGGAGTTCGCATCATCACCATACTTGCCGAACTTAAAATAATGGTGGCTGCAGCAATCCAGTCTGTTGCGTTGAGTTCCAAGAACGGCAACACCGTAAATGCACTTACCAAAACTTCCACAAAATATGTAAAAATTGCTTGTGTGGACCTGAACATCATAAAATATTCACTGTTTGACAAGCTGACCGCATACAAATAACAATACATTGAGAATGCGTAGAACACAACACCATTAATCAAACCGCAAATTACATTGTTAAATGCAATATATTCATACGGTTTTGGTAAAAATTCAACAAACGGCAGAGCCGATATAACCGATTGCGGCATAAAAGATAAAATATACGAAAGTACTGCAAAACAAACAATAAAGGTTATACCGCTGACAAACATAATCCAACCGGTGACACTTAATCTTTCTTTAAATGTAAGTTCTGATTTGTTGTCTTTGTGCACTTCGGCAATAATTGTCCTTAATGTGTTCAAAAATGATGAAATTGCCACAAATACGGTAACTTTTACCATTACATCAAATTGTAAACCGGAAACCAAGATAAAACAGCCGATAAAAATAAAGAGCATGGCAATAAAATCAACTCCGCCGGGGCGACGCTTGAACAAAACCCAAGCAAAAAATACTGAAAAAATAATTTCAATGTTTGAAAGCAAGTTTGCCTGTGTTGATGAAATGTAGAAAAATGCCATAATCATAAACAGATTTCTGAAAATTTGCAGCGCTCCAAAAACCCAAGTTTGATAATTTGTAATAATTTTCTTAACATCAATTTTATGATTACCAAGTGCTATCATAGCCAAACCGCTAAACAACACATTTGAACACGCAATCGCAAATTGATTACAATCATATTCTAAAATTGAATAACGCAAAAACACATTAGACATTGCCCAAAAGAAAATTGTCGTCAAAGACAATATGGCAGCTTTATACATTTGTTTCATCAGTTTTTCCTTTTAAATTTACAGTTCTTTCACGGCAGTTTAATACGATATTATTAATTATCCATTTATTTTTTTAAAAAACTAACATTTTATATTGTGCTTGATTTCTTCTCTTTTATCTGATAGCATACAAGCACTAAATTATATCATTATGACAAAAGACGAATTATTTATTGAGGCCATTAAAGATGTTGAACAGGCCATTAAACTCGGTACTTCCGTTATGTGCGGACATATAAAAGTTGCACCGGAAGAATTTATGGTACTTTACTGATTGTTACGAGACTGGCAAGACAAAATGGGTAAAGATGTTCCCGACCCGATTAACAAACTAGTTAGTCATATTGAGCACATCGCCGGCGACTTATTACCTGTTTTTCGTGAGTGTTATGAATTAACCAGAGTGGGCAGCCCGTTGGCTAAAGCTTTTTCTACAATTGCTGACGATGTTGAATCTAAAGTCAACGAGGATACTTCTGAACAACCGGTTTTCATACCAATTCCAAGAAACAAGTATGTGAGCTAAATAAGAAAAGGGAGATTGAAAAATCTCCCTTTTCTTATTTATTATTTAGGAAACAGCTCTGTAGTTCTTGGCTTAGGTTTAAGTTCTTCCGGCTTGTTTCTTAAAAGCCACATTGGCGGATAGTGTATGATTTCATACTCATCTTCATATCCGTTATCCCATTTTAGAATACTTTCTACCACATCTTCTTTCACCACAATCCTAGACCTATGAATCCTAAATCTGCGATATTCTGCATCGTATTGGAATATAGTCGGTTTATGCTCCAGTCTGTTATCAACACCCCTGTTGGTCTGTTTTTCTCTAATTTTGATATTAATATTCTTGAAAATGTACCACCTGTAGGTTTTAAGCCTGAAAGGATTTTCACGAAAAACATACACTTCTGTTGAAAGAAATGGCCACACAATGGTTTGACCTTTCTCGTTATTGAGAACAAATGCATACTCTTCATCAAGATCTAAGAGATTTTCAGCCTCCATCCAAAAATAGGATAAATCCGTAATTTTAAGCTGACATACTATCGGTTTGGTTAATTCCTCACCTACCGGTGAAACGATTCCTTGGAAAGTATTACCGAAAACATCTTTTGCCGCCTTGTACTCTACCATTTGCGAAAACAGTGCCAACACATCGTCAGATGTAATTTCAGATGATGACATCATCTTTAAGAAACCCTCTTCAGGTATTTCTTTTTTTGATATAAGAATTTTATTCATAATTGATAGAATTATTGTTTTGTACAAAAACCCTATCAAAAACGAAATCTTTTGTCAAGCTGTTTTTATATAATTAAAAATTATAAAGAGGTTCAATAGCTTTTTCACAAAGAGGAAAATAATAAAAATAAGTGCTAAGCAACAACAACGACAACACAGGAACAGCAACTTTTTCAAACGGGAAATGTGCATGCCCGCCGTTTTTTTGTTTCATCCACTGATAAAAGTCAGATGATAAAACCAAGACAACTGCACCGGCTATTGTACTAAACAAAAACGGGTCAAGATAAAAAATACCGATTACTTCAGCATGATATTTAAGCTTGCCCATATACATAAAGCCAATCATGGCAACAGAAGTTACCAAAATGATAAAATCACGACCTTTGAAATGCCAATTTTTCTTATCAAACCATTTAATGGTCCAATAACCGAGCAATACTAAGAATGCCCCTGCCCAAACACCGACAACACTATCATCAACACCAAGCTTGCGAGCAATCTCCAATGATGCACCGACAGCTATGGTACATACGGCACAAGCCGGATTGGCTAAAACAGATTTTACAAAAAACAAACTAAAAAGAAAAAACAGTGTAAATAACATTTCTTATCCTTTCATATTAAAAACTCTTTTTATTATGGTGATAATAAAAAGAAAATCAATACTTTTTGCGTATATATTAAAAACTGTGTAATAATTGTATTAAAAAACAACTTGAAAAACAAAAAAAGTGTTGTTATAAATTGTTTGTCAGGTGACTGACTATGACACTAAAGGCGGTATGAAATAGGTATATTGGACCCGAGGGCAGTACTCGGCACCTCCACCATTTTATATTGTAGATAAGTGCTTTGCTGCGCCGAAAGTTTTTATGCGAAGTGTACAAAAAGGTACACGAGCATAAAAAGTTGCAAGCATGAAAGTACTTATACGATTTTTATGGGGGTGAAACAGGTTAGACAGTATATAATAAAGATGCTTTTGCTGTGTTCGGCAAGATACCACCGTTATCGGTTCAAAATAAATGAACGCAAATGATAATTTTGCACCTGTTGCAGTAGCTGCTTAATTTAGGCGATAGCAACAAATTCAAAATTCTTTTGACATTGGTTTGTTAAAAGTGGGGAATGAGCCACCTAGCAACAGAACGGCTCATTTTTGTGTACAGTAAGTTAAATTGAGGATAAAAATGCAAGACTATATCTCTGAAATTGACTATGATAAATTAATCGGCAAACATTTGATGGGAGTTGTTGTTGATGCTTTGAAAATTGCTTCTAAGCAAGGTCTCCCCGGAGAAAATCATTATTACATTACATTCAAAACTTGTTTTGACGGAGTTGAAATTCCGCAAATGCTAAAAATACAATATCCGGAAAATATGACTATTGTCTTGCAACATCAATTTTCCGAATTAGAAGTATCTGATGATAAATTTTCTGTTGTTTTAACATTTGGCGGAGTTCCTCATCGTTTGGTTATTCCGTTTGCTTCAATTACATATTTTGCTGACCCGTATGCTAAATTCGGTTTAAGTTTTAATTTTGAAGAAAGTGATAAAGCCACTCGTCTTGAAGATATGAATATTGATGAAAAAGAAACTTTAAGCTCCACTCCGGCAGAAGTTGTTTCCATCGATAGTTTCCGAAAGAAATAAGATGAAAAAAATTTCCGTTGTTATTGCCGGCAGACATTATACAAGTATCACTTTGGAAGAAGAATTTTATGAGGTTTTGCTTAGTATAGCCAAATCAAATAACCAAAGCATCAATGCTCTGGTAACCGAAATTGATATTAATCGTGATGAAGATAAAAATTTATCTTCTGCAATCAGATTATACGTTTTAAAATACCTAATCAACAAAATTAAAAATTATTAATTTCTAAACATCTTATTCGGCAACGCAATCGTTTCCTTTCCATTTCCAAGCCGAAACAATACCATTTTTGATGATAAACGAGGTTTTGCAATAGGTCTCAACTACATTGTCGGTAAGCTCTGCATACGGAGTGAAGTTATATTCGTTCATTAAGGGGGCGTATATTGTATCATCAGGCTCAAATTCTTCATTATAAAGATAATATTCAGAGGGAAAATAAAACTCGTTGATTTTAGTATAAGCAAAAATTTTGGTGTTTTCGTTAACATATTTAACCGCACTCGGATTCCCCCAAGCCATTATCAAAGATTGCTCTGATTTTCCAATCCAAGAGTTTAATTTTTTATCATATTTTTGTGATGTAGCACAAGCCAAAACCAATAAGGTAACAATGGCTAAAAAAGCAATATTTCTTATCATATTTTTCTCCTTTGGTATTTAAGATAGCCACAAAAATATGAGTTTCAATTTAGCAGATGGTATATGTAATTTTGATGCATTATATACACCGAATTTGTATGTAATATTTTATAAAAAAGTTGTTTTTTTGCTGGATAAATAAAATAATTTGTGCTATATTGCGTCCGAATCAAAAAGGAGATAAAATCAAGCTTTGTAAAAAGCAAAATTTTTCTACCCCTAAAACTTTGTTTTAACTGTAAAAAAAGGATGTGTTATAATGGATAACCAGATTAAAGCCTGGGAAGGCTTCAAAACCAATAAATGGCAAAACGAAATTAATGTTCGTGATTTTATTACATTAAACTACACACCGTATGAAAGTGATGATTCGTTCTTGGCTCCGGCAACAGAGCGCACAAAAAATATGTGGGCAAAAGTTGCTGATTTGATGAAGCAAGAACGCGCTAACAACGGTTTGTTAGATGCAGATACATCTGTTGTATCTTCCATCACATCACATGGTGCGGGTTATATCGATCAGGAAAATGAAATTATTGTCGGTTTACAAACAGACAAACCGTTAAAGCGTGCGTTGATGCCTTATGGCGGATATCGTATGGTTGAAGGTTCTTGCCAAGCATACAATTTGGCATTAGACCCGAAATTGACCGAAATTTTCACCACATATCGCAAAACTCACAATGACGGTGTGTTTGATGCTTATACACCCGATATCAGAGCTTGTCGTAAAAGCGGTATCGTAACAGGACTTCCCGATGCTTACGGTCGTGGTCGTATTATTGGTGACTATCGTCGTATTGCCTTGTATGGTATTGATAACTTGATTGAAGATAAAAACAATCAGAAAAATATGTCAAATCTTGCCAGCATGACCGAAACCGTTATTCGTGAACGCGAAGAATTGGCTGAGCAAATTAAAGCTTTGCAAGATATGAAAACAATGGCTGCAAGCTATGGTTTGGACATTTCAAAACCTGCCGAAAATGCTAAAGAAGCCATTCAATGGACATATTTAGGTTATTTGGCGGCAATCAAAGACCAAAACGGTGCTGCCATGTCTTTAGGTCGTATTTCCACATTCTTGGATATTTACATTGAACGTGACCTCAAAAAAGGACTTATCACCGAAGCTGAGGCTCAAGAAATGATGGATGATTTAGTTATCAAACTTCGTATGGTTCGTTTCTTGAGAACACCTGAATATAATGAATTGTTCTCAGGTGACCCTGTATGGGTAACCGAATCTATCGGCGGTATGGGTATTGATGGTAGAACATTGGTTACCAAAAACTCATTTAGAATTTTGCACACATTGTACAACTTAGGTCCTGCTCCGGAACCGAACTTGACTGTATTGTGGTCTAATCATTTACCGGAAGCTTTCAAGAAATTCTGTGCAAAAGTTTCTATCGACACATCATCAATTCAATATGAAAACGATGACTTGATGCGTGGTTTCTTTGGTGATGATTATGGTATTGCTTGTTGCGTATCTCCGATGCGTATTGGTAAACAAATGCAATTCTTCGGTGCTCGTGCAAACTTGGCTAAAGCTTTGTTGTATGCAATCAACGGCGGTAAAGATGAAAAATCCGGTGCTCAAGTAGGACCTGAATTTGCTCCGATTACAACCGAATATCTCGAAATTGAAGAATTGGAACGCAAATTTGACAAGATGATGGATTGGTTGGCTGAAACATATGTAAATGCATTAAACATCATTCACTATATGCACGATAAATATTCTTACGAAAAATCCATGATGGCATTGCACGACAAAGATGTTGTAAGAACTTTGGGTTGCGGTATTGCCGGATTCTCAATTGTTGTGGATTCTCTTTCTGCAGTTAAACACGCAAAAGTTAAAATTATCCGTGATGAAAGAGGTTTGGCAACTGATTTTGAAATTGAGGGTGATTATCCGAAATATGGTAACAACGATGAAAGAGTTGACTCAATTGCCAGAAGAGTTGTTAAACAATTTATGGATAAAATTCGTCGTTTGCCGATTTACCGTAATGCAGTTCCGACACAATCTGTTTTGACAATTACATCAAATGTTGTATATGGTAAGAAAACAGGTTCTACACCTGACGGTCGTAAAGCCGGTGTTCCGTTTGCTCCGGGTGCTAACCCATTGCACGGTCGTGATACAAACGGTGCTGTTGCATCTTTATGCTCAGTTGCAAAATTGCCGTTCCAACACGCACAAGACGGAATTTCTAACACATTTACCATTATCCCGAATTCTTTGGGTAAAACTCGTGATATCCAAGTTGACAACTTAATAAGCTTGTTAGATGGTTATTGCGGTAATGACGGTCAGCACATCAATGTTAATGTGTTAAATCGTGAGACATTGTTAGATGCTATGGAACATCCGGAAGAATATCCTCAGTTGACAATTCGTTTATCCGGATATGCCGTAAACTTCATTAAACTCACTCGTGAACAGCAAATGGATGTAATTTCCAGAACTTTCCACGAAAAAATTTAATTAAGCTAAACTGATATAGGCGATTCTGATGTTATATCAGAGTCGCCTTTTTGTTGAAAAGCAGGAGATACTTATGACAAATTTAAAAGACAATTTTTTAAGAGTTCACTCGTATGAAAGCGGCGGAACGGTTGACGGCCCCGGAATTAGGTTTGTAGTGTTTATGCAAGGTTGCCCTTTAAGATGTCAATACTGTCATAATCCTGATACTTGGAATTTAAAAGCCGGAAAACTCATACCTGCGCAAGATGTGGTTGATGAAGTTTTAAAATATGAAAACTTTATGAGTTTTTCGCACGGTGGAGTTACCTTTTCTGGTGGTGAGCCTTTGGTGCAAAAGGGGGCTTTGGTACCGATTTTTGAGGAACTTAAAAAACATAATATACATATTGCATTGGACACCGCCGGCACAACTAATATTGATGATGTCACCTTAAATTTGCTTGACAATACTGATTTGGTAATGCTTGATATTAAACATTTGGTAAGTACCGAACATAAACACTTAACCGGTATGGGCAATGAAAAAACTTATGCTTTTTTGGAGGTTTTGAAACAAAAAAATATCCGTACTTGGATAAGATGGGTAATTGTGCCAAACTTTAATGACAGCATAGAATATGCAACCAAATTTTCCGAACTGGTAAAACAATATCCCAATGTTGAACTGGTGGAATTGTTGCCGTATCATCAACACGGAGTTTATAAGTGGAAAGAGTTGGGACTTGATTATCCCTTAAAAGATACTCCGGAACCGGAAAAAGAAACCGTAAAAGCATTGGCAAAGGTTTTGGAGGATTTTGGTATCAAAACCTTATATGCAAAATAAATTATCAAAACAGCCAAAAATTGCTTTAGTGATTTCTTTAGCATAACCTGTTTCGGCATTTACATTTGTTTAACTTATTGACATTACAAATATTTTTTCATAATTTAATCCTTTCTATAAAAACTAAGTTTAAGCACATTTGAAAGGTGCAAAAATTTGCCTCTTATGTCGCATCATAAACCGTTTTTTGCAAGTTAAAAGTGAATTTAAATTAAACTTGAGGTGTTTATCTCATCACAGTCATCAACCCAGTTAAGTGTAAGTTTGGATAACGGATTAAACTTATTTTTGCAATTTTTTTGCTTTTTTAAGCTTAATTTCAAACCATAAGTCTAAAGCCGTAAGGATGTTAAAAAATTTGCAAAACAAATTCGGTGTTCGCTGTCAAATCTGTTGAAATAGCTTGCACAGATACCGGTTTTTTGTTCCAGATATTCATAAGAAATATTATTTTCTTTTACATATTCTTTGAGCCTGTTTTGCAGTTGATATTTTACGGCTACTTGAAATGTGTTTTCTGTCTTTTTCCATATTTTTAGCTCCTGTTTCAGTTTTATAAAAAACCGCCTTGAGAAAATTAAAGCGGGGAGCCGAAAAACTGCTATAAGTCAGTCAAGGTTATTCGAGCACAAAGCCTTATATCTCTCACTCCCCTTTGCAAGGAGTTACTTATAGAAGATGTTTTTCGAACACCATCACCGTTTGGCGACAGGGTCGCGTATTAAATGTTTTCTAAAAATTTTGCAAGTTTAAATTATAGGTAAGGAGGAGTAAAATAAAAATTCCCCTCATAAATCTTATGAAGGGAAAACATAATTTCAAAAATTATGAACGATAAGTTACATCAATTTCTTCATTATCATCATCGTCATCATCGCTTGAAAAAACATCTTTGGTCTTATCCCAAGCTTTGGCGCTGACCTCTTTGGTCTTATCCCAAGCTTTGGCAGTTCCGTATTTTGTAGCTTCCCAAGCATCAGAGCTTACATCTTTGGTTTTTTCCCACAAACTCGGATTTTGATGCTCCGTATTTTGCTGATAATGTTCTTTGTTATGTGTCATAATTTCCTCCTTTGCTTTTTAATCTGTTATTTTGCAACTAAAAAATAAAGAGCAAACTTAATTTTTCAACTAAACAATAGTCATATAAATAAACAAAAAAGACAAATAACGCTTGAAAATTTGACAATGATGTGTTAGTGTAAAAATAACTTTATGAGGATAGGTTTTTATGGTTAATAAAATCGGTATACAAAAAGATTTTGATGTATTGGCAGAGTTTACGGGGACTGCCGCTTTTTCTTATAATGAAATTCACAATCAATATGTTACAACCTCAGCATCTTACGATTATCCGAGAATTATTCGTGAAGTCAGCAAAGTACGAGGTTGGTCACATAAAAAAACCAAACAAGAACTGATTAAAGCCGGTGTATTGGTATATTTATCAAATGGCGATTTTGCCATTGATGTTCATTCTGCCACAAGAAATGGCGGCGGAGTAAATTATGCTCAAGGGTTAGTTCTTTTTAATTTTGATAAAGCCGATTCTCAAGTAACATATCACGAATATGCCCATTCTCTTCAAAAAGTTTATGATACATTCGGCAAAGATAATTTAAAAAAATGTATGATAATGTCGGTCTTAACATTAAAGATGAACCGAGCTTTGAAAAACAAGATTATAAAAGATATTTAAACGAGATGCATGCAGATACTTTTGGTTTTGCGGCATTGTTATTAAGGTCTGAAAGTTCGCTTGAATTTTTAAAAATATCCATGAAAGCCATGCAACGTGCGGCACATATGACGATAGGCGGGGAAAAGCAAAAGAACACTGTTTATACCAGTGATGATGCAAATTCAAAATATTATGCCTCATACAATGTAATGAAAAGAACTATTAAAGAAATATGGAAGATAAAAAACTTAAAGGATAAAAATCAATATTTTGATGAAAACGGAGTTATAAAATTTAAGGACTTATGCGAATTATCAGAAAATATCGTGGCTCAAAGCGCATATTCACCGAAACAGTTTAAGGCTTTTAAAAATCATTCATTAAACATTTCACATACCAAAAGAGGTTTTGGCTTCATTGACCATAATCATAAAAGAGATATCTTAAATTCAAAATTGTTACTTGGTTTAGTTACGATGCTTGACAGTGTAAGAAATAAAAACCATATAAAAAGTATTAAATCGCAAATTATTGAACATAAAAAATTAATAGAGGATTATACAAAATTACAAAATAAGTTTATCAATTCTGACATATATGACAATGTTTCAAAGCCACTTGTTGCCGAACAAAGCATTGAAAGATTATATGCGGGTATTGCAATGATAAATCACAAATTAAATTTTCCGATGTTTGGTGAAGATGTTTTAAGAACTATGATACATAAGCGATATAAAAATCAAAACTTCACTAATGAAGACCAAGAAAAAGATGTTGAAAACTGTTGTAAATTTATGAATATAAAAAATCCTCAAAATATTGAGTTGTTGAAAGGATTTTTGCTAAGAGCAGATACGATTTGTGCCATAAATATGCACAATGAATATTTCAAAAAAGCCATATCATATTCTGATGATACATTATATGAGCAACAAAAAATACTTGAAACACTAAGAGAAAATCCGGAAAAACTAAACTATTCGCATGAAGTTTTAAGACCTGCAAAAGACAATATTGATGCTTTGATGTATGAACAAAATGCCGATAAAATTAAGTCTTTAATTGAATTGGGCTATGATGTAAATAGAATAAATATCAATAGTGGTTACACTCCTTTAATGTGTTGTGATAATTCCGAAAAAACAAAAGTTTTGCTCGAAAACGGCGCTGATATTAATGCAAAAAGTCGTGATGGTTATACAGCACTGATGCTTGCTGACAGCAAAGAAGTTATGCAAATTTTGTTAGATGCAAAACCCAATTTGGAAATTAAAGATAATATCGGCAGAACTGCACTTATGAAATGTACCAATCCGGAATGTATTGAATTGTTGATAAATACCGGTGCTGACATAAATGCTCAAGATAATAAGGGCGATACGGCTTTGACTATAACTACCGATAAAAAAGAATTAGAAGCTTTGCTTAAAGGTAATCCGAATTTGGAAATTAAAAATAAGGCAGGCAAAACGGCTTTAACTTCTTTTACCAATGCCGAAAATTTTGCTCTATTAATAAAAGCAGGAGCCGACATTACAACAAAAGACAACTTTGGCAGTAATCCGCTGATGGGGGTTTTGGTATCAGATATACCGGATACTGAAAAAGAAAAAATCGTTGATATGTTGCTTGATAAAAAGATTGAGGCAAACGATACAAATAAAAATAAAGAAAATGCGCTCGTATATGTAGCAAGGAGCAAAAAAATCAGCAAAGAATTTAAAAACTCTTTAGCGCAAAAACTTATATTGTATGGGGTAAATGTTGATGATGCATTAAGTAAAACACCTGATAATAATGAAAAGAAAATCATCATAAATGCTAATCAGAAAATACAAAAAAGGGCACAAAGACTGGCACAAATCAGAAATAAAGTTGCCAAAGGTGTTGATAAAATTGATGAAAAAATAGGCTCGCCTTTACAAAAAGTTTTAGGTAAAAAAGTTCAGGATATTCAGCTTCCTGATGTTATAAAACAAACCGAAACAAAAATCAGCTTAAAGTTATTCGGAAGATAAAAAAGTTGATTTTAACTTCAAATGATATAAATTAAAATCAAAGCAAAATAAAACAGGAGACATAAATGGGAAATATTAAAACATTCTGCCTGATGGCCGGTTTAATGCTGATTTTTATGTACATCGGCAATCTGCTTGGCGGTATTCAAGGTATGAAAACGGCCTTTTTAATTTCATTGGCCTTAAATTTTTACAGTTATTTTTTTAGTGATACATTGGTATTAAAACACTATAAAGCCAAAGAGGTAAATATGAAAACCGCCCCCGAGCTTTATCAAATTGTAGAAAACTTAATTAAAAAAGCCAATTTACCGATGCCCAAAGTTTATATTATACCGGATAATGTTCCAAATGCTTTTGCAACCGGTCGGAATCCTAAACACGCAGCCGTTGCCGCCACTCAAGGGTTGTTAAATTTGCTTGATAAAGATGAAATTGAAGGTGTATTGGCGCATGAGCTGAGCCATATAAAACATTATGATATTTTAACCGGCTCAATAGCTGCAATTTTTGCCGGTGCCATTGCGATAATATCAAATATGGCAAGATATAATGTTGCACCAAGGAGTAATACCTCAAACAATCGTTCAAACGGCTTATTTATCATATTAGCCATTATTTTAATGCCGATTGTTGCCACTATTATCAGACTTGCAGTATCCAGAACTCGTGAATATGAAGCTGATGAGGGAGCTGCTGATTTAACTCAAAAACCGCAATATCTGGCATCTGCTTTGGCAAAGCTTGAGGGCTATGCCAAAAATTACAGCTTAAACAAAGCAACATCAGAAACGGCTCATATGTTTATAATCAATCCTTTTAGTGCACAAAAAGCCGATTTTTCTTCGCTGTTTAGCACACACCCGACTACTGCAGAGAGAATTAAGCGCTTGAAAGCTTTGGAAAATAAATACGGATAATCTTAAAAAACTCCGGTAAGCTTATGATTTACCGGAGTTTTGGTTTTTTAATATTCAATAGTTCTGTTTTTGAAGTAAAAATATTCCACAATTTCCAATATTCCGTACAAAACAATGTATAAACCCAGAAGTGTGCTGATGGTAACAGCGCCTAATTCGGGATATTGCAAAATTAAGAATCCGAAAACAATGCCGAGTAACCCTAAGCTCAAACTCCACCCCCAAGGTAACTCTGCTTTGCTTAAATGATAACTGCTCACAAGCTGAACAGAACCGACAGCAATGCTCCATAAGGCAAATATTATCGGTAATGTAACGGCACTAACACCTAAATTTGACACCAAAATAATGCCGATAATTACATCAATTACACCGACAAACATAAACCAACCAGATTCCAAAGACATTGAAGAAGCCACATATCCGGCACCGATTACAATTAAGGCAACACCAATATATAAACTTAATGCCATTAAGCTGATAAAAGGATTAAACCAAACATAAGTGCCCAACACAATCATTAATATACCGGCAAGCATATGCCATATTCCGGCACAACACGGTGTGGGCGCAATATTTTTTGTTATAACTAAATCGACCATTTATATTCTCCTGAAATGTTAAGTTAGCTAAAGCTTATATATAATTGATTTGATGGGAAATAAAATAATACAAAAGTTGTATTCGGGTTTAAAAACAAAATTAATACACTATTTCGGATTTGGGTTTAAAGTTTAATTTTAGGAGAATAAAATGAAGAAAATGAGTTTATTGGCACTTGCCATAATGCTTGGATTGTCGGGTGTAGCAAATGCAAAACACGATGATTGTAAAGAAAAAATGCACGGCGGATATATTGTAAGCGATGCGGATATTACAACTGTTAAAGCCGCTCAAGGTATGCAAGAAGATTCGATGGTGACATTACAAGGACAAATCGAAAAACAACTTAAAAAAGATATGTACCAATTTAAGGATTCAAGCGGTACAATGATGATAAAAATCGGCAAAAAGAAATGGCACGGACAAACAGTCAGCGCAAAAGATACCGTTCAAATCACAGGTGAAATAGAAAAAGATGACGATAAAACAGTCTTAGATGTCGAAAGTTTAATAAAAAAATAGTAAAAAAACGAGAGGTCAAAAAAACCTCTCGCTTAATTTATAATACTACCAGTGTGACAACAATGCTCATCATTGCCCAAATTATAAGCAAGTCATGAACCACCTGTTCACGGCTTGGCCTTTCCTCATAGAGGTGTCCCATCAGACTTTTGTGGGATATTTTCATAGTGTGAAAAAATCCGCAAATCCAGAATGGAACAAGTGTCCACATACCTGATATCGGCAACCACGATATAATCGTAATTGCTATCACAAGATATGTAAAACTTTTAAAAAGCTCAGCCTTCTTCACACCTGCTTTGCGGAAAAGCATTGCCGCAAAAGTAAAGAAATGAGACATACAAAGCACCATAAAGGCCACTTCATTCACATTCTTTTGTATGAAGAACATTACCATTGCACTGGTATAAACCACTGCAAACATAAGATTCACAGGGTTTATTGACATTTTTTTCATAATTATTTTTGTTTTTTAAGATATAGTCCGGTCTATACCTTATGAATAAATATAAAATTTATTACCCCAAACAAAAACAACTTCGCAAAAGCAAAGATGAAAAAGCCGGAAATGGAATAATAAACAGAATTCAAACATAAAAAATATTTAACAAGTTCACATTAACACAAAATATTAAACCAAGCAAGTAAAAAAGCAAAAAAGGGAGAAACTCTCCCTTTTTCAAACAACTAGACAACCAAAAACAAAAGTGTTGTCATCAATGT
Organism: Alphaproteobacteria bacterium; assembly: GCA_017464685.1. GTDB lineage: Bacteria > Pseudomonadota > Alphaproteobacteria > RF32 > CAG-239 > JAFTYO01. The sequence goes on along the minus strand of JAFTYO010000047.1, from coordinate 9,641 downwards.
AATGAGCATCCACAGCAGTATCTTCAACCAATCTAATGAAGTAGGTTCTTCAACGTTAACTAATTTACCGAACAGGTCTTTTTCATCAAGCATCATAATATGAGAAAAACCTAACAGCATAAATGAGATAAATGCCCATACAAAAGGTAAATTTGCCGCCCATACAATTGAACTTACAAACAGGTAGATTGTGAATGACTTAAGGAAAAATGAGGCTGCTTTTCGGTTACTGTTAATAACCAAAGCGCAAGCACACAAGATGTGAGCGGCGCTGAAAAAGATTTTGTTGTTGCAGACATTTCCCCAACAAAAGAATAATACCAATGAGAGGATATACAAGCCTAGGTATACCAGATTCTCAATACTTTTTCTGAAAATCATAATGTGATAAAAATTTGGTTCATATCACATTATTAGCATATTTTTTTACGATACACAAGAAATATTTTGACAAAAGGGAAAAATTTTGATACCCTTACTGCAAAATAGGAGAAAATTATGGTAGATAAGAAAAAACTTATAAAAGGTGCGGTCGGCGGTATTTTGATAACAGCAGGTGTTGCCGCAAAACTTGCTGACAAGAGCTTAAGTGCGGCAGAGGTTGTGTTAAACGGAGCCGTAAATTTAGCCGATTCGTTTGTAAATGCGCCTAAACTTGGTATAGGTAAGGCTCTATTGGGCGGTGTTCATCAAGGATTATCCAAATTTTCGGATAAACTTCTTAAAAAAGGCCGGGAGATGTCTTAATTATGCAAAACGAGGGGGATTATCAGGTTATTATAACTCATGAGGGTGTGTTGGTTTTTCTGATAAAATCAAGGCCTGACACACCGATTAAGCCGTTTATTTTGTATGACGGCGGCAGACATGCAACCTTGTATCGCAGTGAGAATGAAACAATTTTGTTGGATTATCTTAATGATAAGGTTATTCCGATATTAAGCGAATCTCAAACTGCGGTTGTTTTTGAACTTTCTGATGAAATTGAAGATGTATCACTGGATTATGAAGTACCGGTAAGACATATCAAAAAGAATACATTTGCCCAAAATGCAGGTGATGATTTGTTAAAAAAATAGCTTTTTAATTAAATATTTACTCTGTTATGTTAGCTTAACGTTAATGTTACAAAAATATGAATATTTTGTTTTGCTTACATAAATTGATAGAAATCACAATAATTGTGTGTTAGTATACAAAACATAATATGTATATTATGTGGGAAAAGCTATGTATTTATGGGTTGTTATTGCAACATTTATTACAATTTTATATTCTTTCAACCTTCCTATCAGGGCTGATTTGGATCGTGCATATGCTGAAACAAAAGCAGGTGTAGTCATTTCAAAATTTCATGCTCAACACAATGCTGTAAAAGATTATTTCAATTCACGAGCCCGAGATAAAATAGGGCAATCGTCGGTTGATTATTATCCCGGTGATGGTGTTCATATTTCCTCAGGTAGTGGCACTGACATTGGTAGCGAAATCGGTAAATATTTACCGATAGGTTTTTCTGAAGACACTTCTACAATCAGCAAAGTATATTGTCTGGAAAACGGTGATAGAGCTGCTTCACAATGTACTTCCGGTGAACGTAGTTGTTGCAGTGACGAATATACCGGTATTTATGTTGTCTCATATCGTGAACTTCCCTCTCGTTGGATTAATAAAGTTACAAAAATGCCCAATGCTGACATTTTGGGTTTTATGGGTAAAGCCAGAGGTTTTGGTAAAAATTTCGGCTATACAGATACTATAGATGATAAACTTATTTTAAGTGGTGGTCAGTTGATAAAAGAGTTTGATGAAAGCGGAGAGCAAGTCGGCGATGCAAAATTTGAATATCATGAAATTTTTGAAGCCGTAAAAAATGATCCTGATTTTGCAAAATGTATGTCAGAAAATGTTCACTGTTTGTATGCAATACAACAAATTTATGATTAGGAGAAATGATATGACTAAGATTCGTAAAATAGTTCATAAAAAAATCAACCAAAGCGGTTCAATGATGGTTGAAGCAATGGCTATGTTGGCTTTAATTGCTTTGGTAACTCCTACATTGTACAAAAAATCTGCGGAGCGTACAACAGAGTTGCAAGATATAAACACTGCAACACATATTCGCACACTGGCAAAAGCGGTTGACAATTATGTATCGGCAAATTATCAAAAACTATTGGAAGAAAATTTAAGTGCTGATGATTCTGTTTATTCTATAAATATAGATTCTACAGAATTAGCATCATTTTTACCTTACGGATATTCGTTTGATAATCTGAAAAACTTCGGCACACCGCGAATTGCACTTAAACGTCAAGGTGACAGCGGTTCTATAACATCGTTTGTTCAACTTCCTAAAAAAACCGAGATTGGCGAAATGCGTGCGGCTCGCATTGCATCAATGGTTGGAAGCAACGGCGGATACATCAATAATAGCGGTTTGGCAAAAGGCGTCGGCGGTGTATGGAGTTTGGACACTGGCGATATTAGCGGATTAGGCTTTGACGGAGCCAAAGGATCTGTTGTGGTTGCATCATCTGAAGCCATAAACTCAGCCACATCCGGAGCTTTAGAAAATGAAAAATATTTACAAAGAACAAAAGTTGAAAATGATGCAGAATTGTGGCGTAACACAATGAGTACAGACCTTTATATGGGAGGTGTTGCCGAATCTGCCACCATGAACAGAATTTTAGGTGTAAAACAAATGATAGTCGGATCAACCGAAACGGAAGGCGCCGAAGATGCTGATTTGATACTGACAGATGAATCTGATAACGGCGGTTCGGCTTGGCTTGCCGGAAATTTTGCTGCCTTAAACGATGTGTTTAAGGTGGAAGAGCAAGGTGATGCATTTATCATGGATTTCGGCAGTGTACTCAATGCGACATACACAGATGATGACAATTCCGAAATTAGTTTTAACAATGGTGATATTGAATTTGTAAGAGGTGCAGAAGAGAATACCGCCACATTCAAAACAGACACTTCAATTGAAAAAACATTATCAGTTATCGGTGATACCGATGTTGCCATTGATGCCGGATCGGTATTCAGAGCCGGACAAGACGGGAAATATATCACAGCTGAAGAAAATAAGCTAAATTTATTAAACGGTAACATTATAACCGAAATAAACGGAGAAGTCAAACAAACCACCGTTGCAACTGATTTGATAGCAAAAAACAGAACAAATTTACAAGGTATTACCGTTGTGGGTTCTGATGACAATAAGACTCCTCCAAAGTTCATATCTGAAGAATCTGCAAGATTAAATGTTCAAGGAAATGCTTTTGTCAGCGACACATTAGAGGCAAATAACCTTAAAACGGAGAATTTTGATGCACTTGAACTGCACGCAGGCGGAACATTAGGAGAAAACACAAACAGATGGCTAAATGCTGATTTTACGGGCGTTACAATTGCTAACGTTGATAATCCGGAAGATAAAAGACTTATAATTAACAATATAGACCCAACAACATTGTTTGATTCAAGCGGCCGTTCAAAGGTTCAGTTAGGCAATATCGACGCAATATTTCAAGGTTCTGAAGCAGTTGATATATATTCCGAAAGTGAAGGTGGTGAAGTATCTTTACAGAATGGAGCTGTTTATTTATCAGGAAAATTGACAGATACTGTTAATCCGACGAATAAAATACAACTTAATGCTCAAGATACTAGTATTCATTCTGATACGCTTAACATCGGAAAAAGAACAGATACCAATAATGCTGATTATGTTTTAACTATGGAGACAACAAATGATGGTAAGACAACATTAAGATCATCTTTAGTAACAATTGACAGCACCCATACAGATGGTTCAAAGGGAGATCTTACCATAACCGGAAATAAAGTTCTGGCAGTATCATCTGATCCCTTAAGACGTTCGGAAGATGGGCAGATAGCCACAGATACTACTGTTCAGATAGATGCTGATGGTTTTAGAGTATCTGCACCGAATATATCTAAAAATATATTAAATATTAATGCACAAGATAATTTGCCTAAAACAGACGAAAACGCAGATCCTGATGACAGCAGTGTATATATCCGTCGAGGAGCAATTGAACTTGAAAGATTTGATTCAACATATGGAGCAAATAAATATGCTGCCAATACCGGCATGGGCTACATTGAAGCATCAAGGTTTGTTTCAAACGCAGTTGAAAACAAGTTCCCAGATCAAGTTGCCGAACCTGTTTTTGCCGGTGATTATACCACCGGAGTATATGATGATACAGATTCTACCCAATATGACAGATATATGGTAAATCCGGCCTATACATCGGTTATGCATGACATTAAGTTAACCACCAGAGGCGGTGCTCGTTTAAGCGATATATTGCCCGATTTTATCAATAAAGGTATATATGTGATTAGTAATACATATGAAGATATCGTAAACATAAACAATATAACAGTTCAAATTAATAATAATCAGCTTGTTGCATATCATAATGGTAAACAAGTAACCGATCTGCCAACCGATATCAAACTCTCAGGTACAGACAGATGGGCATCTGCTTTTATGGGGGTTGTTCCGGCTCCGCAATGTCCTCCCGGACATGCCAGAGTAATTACGGTTACACCTGCCGGTTTCCAAATGGCTCAAGCCGGACAGTTTGAAAAAGATACAGCTATGAATCCTTTTAAAACCAGTACTGGTAATGGTGAGGCACGTTTTGTTATGTCAGAGGGACAAGAGGCTTATCTTGGCGATGCTTTGGGCAAAACTGCAGCCGATGAAACCGTACTGTACGCAAGCAAACAGACCGCAACCATTAACTCAACAACAGGGTCAGGAACAACAGGAACACAAATATATTATTTGGGATATAATGAAACCGATATCACAAATATGGAAAGTAATAAATGTACTAGCGATATATGCACTCCTCAACCGCTTTATTTTCAACAAAGTACATGGCTAAGAAGTAAAACCATACCACAAAAACTAAATGTTGCCGGTGACTGTGGAGAAGAATGCGGTGCTGACTTTGCCGGTTGGTCAGCAGTTATGGGTTTTGTATACCCTGGAAACAAATATAGTAACATTATTGGAGCTTTAATAGGGTCGGCCAGTGCCGTTGATGAGGACAACTATTACTGGAACGTATTTCCTGTTCAAACCGCAACTTTGGAAGGTTATGCAACAGTATATTGCTATTTTGACCGTACAAACATATTCAACTCCGGAAACGATGCTCGTTATGTTGACCAGTATGATCAGTTAAATAATTTTAGACGAGGATACAAAAAAGCGGGAGCTACAAAAGATAATACGAATACCAGCAAAGGAGGTAAACAGCCAACGGCAAACACGGCAACAGACAATCTGCAATATTTGGAGCGTCTGAACGATGCGACTCTCAAATATGACAGTCCATGGTAGCGGTACAAAAAAGAGGGGACTTCCCCTCTTTTTTATGCCTTCATTATATCTTCAATGATAAACTGTAAGGACGTTTTGCCTTGCCATGTATCTTTTCTTAAAACGCCGACAACATCAAAACGTTCATTATCGGCATTTAGCATTGCATGTCCCATTTGACTATCGGCAACACGAAATGCAATAGCTTTTAAACTGTTCGAAAACTCATCAGCCAACACACATCTGATATGTCCGTTACCGATAATAGCGGGACGCGAAATTTTAACATTTTCAATTACAATTTTCGGCTCCGGATTTGATGCACCAAAAGGTTCCATTTGCAAAATGCACTCAGCCAAATTTTCATTTGCTCCGGACAAACTAACCAAAGCGTCAACATTTATAACGGGAGTGATTTTTGTTTCACCTGATTTTTCTTTTATATATTCTCCCACAAAAGTTTTAAATTCTTCAATTTTCTCCTCAGTTAAAGAAAAACCGGCAGCCATGGTATGTCCACCTCCTTTGGTTAAAAGACCTTTTTCTTTTGCTGCAATAATCAGAGCACCCAAATCGATTCCGTTAACCGAACGAGCCGACCCTTTTACTTCATCATGTTCAATTGACATTACAAAAGAAGGTACATTGTATCTTTCTTTGAGTTTTCCGGCTACAATCCCGATGACCCCCTGATGCCAATCTGTTCCGTAAACAAAAGCTATCGGATATTGTTGTTCTTTACCTTCAAGCATTTCAATAGCTTGCAACAAAACATGAGCTTCTATATCTTTTCTTTCAATATTGTACGAATCAAGTTTTTGAGCCAATTTCAAGGCCTCAAGTGCATCCTTTGCACATAAAAGCTTATTACCTACAGAAGGATCACCTACTCTTCCTCCGGCATTAATTCGGGGACCAAGGACAAAGCCTAAATGATAAGCACTGGGAGCTTGAGCAATTTTTGAAATATCACTCAATGCGGTTATGCCTATATTTTGCCGTAAAGACATAACTTTTAGCCCCTGTTTCACAAATGCCCTATTAAGCCCTAACAATGGTACAACATCACAAACGGTACCCAGAGCCACTAAATCCAGTAAGCTGAGTAAATCAGGTGCAGCATGATTGATGTAATATCCCATATTCTTAAGCTCACGATTAATGGCAACCACAGCCATAAAAACCACACCGACTGCTGCCATATATTTTAAATACGGATATTCATTATTTTCATCTAATCGTTTAGGATTAACAACAGCTAAAACCTTCGGCAACCTTGTTTCCGCTTCATGATGATCTAAAACAATGACATCAAAACCTTCACTTACAGCCTTATCTAAAACATCAAAAGCACTGGTACCACAATCGGTTGTCACAACCAACCTGATTTCTTGAGTTCTAAACTCAGCAAAAGCCTGATTGCTTGGGCCATATCCCTCATCTCTGTCGGGAATATGTACAACCGGATTCAACCCGAAAAAATCTAAAAATTTGCATAAAACGGCACTTGACGTAGCTCCATCAACATCATAATCTCCTATAATACCGATTTTTTCTCGTTCATAAATCGCCTTAGCTAGCCTGATGGCAACTTTATCCATATCTTTCAAACAAGAAGGATTTGGCATCAAATTTTGTAACTTCGGATTTAAAAACAACTCTGCATTATCAACATCAACACCTCGTGAAGCCAAAATTTTTGCAACAACATATGCAATGTCATAGCGTTGCATAATGGCCTGTGCAATTCTGTCATCAAAAGAAACAACTTCCCAAAAATTATCGCTTAAAGATTTTTTATTTTTATAATCAATCATTTATAACAAACACCCTCATATTATCTTTTCAGATAAGTTACAATATTATAACAATATCTACAAGTATAAAACAATATTCATTAACTTCATATTTTTTATTGCAAACACACAAAAAAAATACTAGAGTTAGTGTGTAAATAATATGGAGGAAAAATATGTCAAAGTTTTTAAAATTATTTGCCATTGCTCTTATGTTAACAAGTTGCAATGCTAAAGACGATAACTTATCGGAAATGATCATCACCACTTCTGAGGGAGATGTTGTATATCAGGTCGAGACCGCTACAACCAAGGAAGAAATGGCTCAAGGTTTGATGGATCGTAAAGAACTAAAAGCCGACTCGGGAATGGTTTTTCATCTTGACGGGGCTAAAGATATAGCAATGTGGATGAAAGACACATATGTTGCATTGGATATGTTGTTTGTAGATCAAGAAGGAAAAATTATCTGGATATATGAAAATGCAGAACCTTTATCAACAAATTTAATCCAGCCTGCAATGTCTGAACCTCTTTCAGTTGTGGTCGAAATCAATGCCGGAGATGTTCAAAAACATAACATAAAAATTGGTGATACATTAAAACACTTTTTGATTGAAAAATAAGGCAAAAGATAAAATAAAAAAATATTAAATTTTTTAAAAAAGTTCTTGATTATTTTTTTATTATAGACTATGTGTATCTTGTCTTAATTGAAGTGCGGCCGTGGCGGAATTGGTAGACGCGTAACGTTGAGGTCGTTATGAACTAAGTTCGTGAAGGTTCAAGTCCTTTCGGCCGCACCAATCAATCTCTTTTTTACCATCATCATTTATAAAAGGAGGCCGCTATGTTAAGAATTTACAAATCAGAAGACGGCGGAAAGCTCGTTAAGCTCAAAAAAAATAAGGTAACATCGTTATCGTGGTACAATATGATAAATCCCAGTACCGAGGAAATGGAAAAGGTTTCGGCACAACTTAAGCTCGATTTTGATATGGTAAAAAATGCTCTTGACTTAGATGAGCGCTCAAGAGTTGAGTTTGAAGAAAATGTCATGTCGCTTATTGTAAACCTGCCTTTGCTTGATGATGATGGCAAGTTTGATACGCTTCCTTGCGGTATGTTTTTTACCAAACGCAATTTTGTAACCATTTGCTCACGCGATAATCGAATTTTGAGCTCTTTTAACAAAAACACAGCCAAAACTTTTGACACTCGTGAAAGAGGACGCTTTTTATTGAGTATCTTGTCAAAATGCACGCAATATTACTTAAAATATTTGGCCATTATCAACCAAAAAACTGAAGAAATTGAATATTCACTTCGCAAAACCACCAAAAACAAAGCATTGTTTAAGCTGATAGAAATTCAAAAGTCGCTGGTATATTTTACAACTGCATTAAAAGACAATCATCTGGTATTGTTAAAAATTTTACGGATGACCAATTCACCGACTTTATCAAAAGTGGTTAAATTTACCCAAGATGACATTGATTTGTTAGAAGATGTAATTGTTGAAAACAAGCAAGCAATTGAAATGGTGGATATGCATCGCTCAATTTTGGAAGGTATGATGGACGGATTCGCATCAATTATTAACAACAACCTCAATTTGGTGATGAAGTTTTTGGCCGCAATTACCATTATCTTATCAATTCCGACAATGTTTGCAAGTTTTTGGGGTATGAATGTCCCCGTACCGGCTGCCGCCAATGAACACGGATTTTTAATTGTGGTTGCTCTTTCAATTTTGGCCACCCTATTTGTGATTATATATTTCAGAAAAAAAGGAATGTTTTGATAAAATACTTCGTCGGTAAAAATTATACCGACGAAGTATTTTTTAAATAGCAAGCTTATTCATATGCTCTATATACGGTAAATGATCCGGTGTAAACATCAGCTGCAACACCTGCCGGAATGTTTAATGTAGCAAGTATATAGTAAGAATAATCACTTTCATCATACATTTCAAAATTTGTAACGGTCATTGTCTCGCCAGTCTTATCACCTGTAAGAGTAAGACTTGTTGGTAAGCTATTACCTCCTGTCAATTCACCGGTACCATCACCAAAACTACAGGCTGGTACATTTGCTCCGCTCACGGATAAAATATCTCCTGTTATAATAGGTTTGCTATAATCATCAGAATCTAAGGTTACTGTAGAATCTTCATTACCTTGTTTTACAACAATTGTACCGAAATTTAATATATCACAAGTTGCAGAGCTGGCAACTTGAATTGTAGCCTTTGCGGTAACTTCTGCATAGTCGGTTGTTGCGTTTGCGTTGCTTGCAGCTAAAAGAGCCACAGCGCCTAAAAGAAAATATTTTCTCATAATTTTTAATCCTTTCTATAAAAATTAAGTTTAAGTACCTTTGAAAGGTGCAAAAATCCACCTTTCAAGACGCATCATAAACCGTTTTTTTTTTTTGCAAGTAAAAAGAGTCTGTTTGTAGAT
>JAFTYO010000046.1 GCA_017464685.1 Alphaproteobacteria bacterium | reverse complement strand
GCAAGAACTCCAAGCATTTCAACCATTGAACGACCGATTTGATTATATTTTTTTCTCATCAACTAACTCCTATAATATATTTTGAGCTCATCATAAACCGTTTTTTTTTTTTGCAATTTATACGAGTCTTCTTTGTGGATAATTAGCCATCTTTGAGGTGATACGCAAACAAAGTTTTATGAATTGTGCTGCGTGTCAGGTCGAAAAAATATCTAAACATATAAAAAAGCCTCGCTTTGAGCGAGGCCTTAAACATATTATACAATTTCTTTGCTTATAAAGTTTCCGTTCTTATCAACTTCTCTGACTATAAGATAGCCGTTTTTGAGATATCCGGTTGATTTTACTCTTATCGGAAAAACATCAAAATTTTGCGTAACCGGAGCATAGAGCTTAACCGATATGTCTTCGTTTTGTTCTTTGATAGTTCCGATAACATATTGAACATAAATCAGCTCATGATTTTGATTAAAAAAATCTTCACAACCGCTGTCTGAAATATCCAAAGTGTAGATTTTATCAGGGTTGGCCGTATGTTCAAAGGCATCTTGCAAAGATATCAGATACAACAAAATGACAAATACACTTATGTGCGGAAACCATTCCGTATAAGCAATGTTGTAAATAAAAACCATTCCAATAAAAAGGCCGTCAACAATAAAAATATTTTTTAAGATTCGGCGGTTTATGTGAAATGCAGTACATTTAATAATATAAAGTCCTAACAAATGAAGGACGGCTAAAACAATGCATAGCCAAGTTATAAAAATTTCCATAGTGCAATAATTTTTGTTCTGAATATAAAATATCCGATAAATCAGCTTTTGTCAATAGGCTGAGTATTTCAATGTCAAAAAATTTATTATCAAATGTAAAGTGTTGTCTTGGATAATGAGCAAAAATTTTTCCAAATATTCAGGAGTGTTTTCAGGATATCCCGAAGTGGTTTTAAAATTAAGGTTTTTGAGCTGATTTAACTTGTTTACAATGTTTGTCCGGTCAATTAAGGCATGTAATAAACATATAATTGATAAGGCTGATATACTTTGAGTTATAAACAAAAAAGGTAAGGTGTAAAAAACCGCATGTATCAGAGCAACCAAAGTGTTGTGTTTTTTGTTTATGGACATCCAATGGCTTTGTAACCAATAATCTCCTATAAGATGACAAATAAGTTGTTGCATGTTAAAGTCCTTTCTTTACAATCAGTTTTCTAAAATCTTAACAATGTTTTTGGCAATTTGTTCGTAGGCTTTAGTGTATGGACTATCGGGATTAGCCATCACAATCGGGGTGCCGTTATCGGAATTTTCTCGGATACTTAAATGAAGCGGAATTTCTCCCAAAAAATTTTCTTTTAATTCAAGTGCGGTTTGTTTTGCGCCTTGATAACCGAATATGTTTGCACGATGTCCGCATTTTTCACATAAATAATAGCTCATATTTTCAACAATTCCCAAAATTTTTATGCCGATTTTTTTGAACATATTTATTCCCTTCACAGCATCAATGAGAGCAATGTCTTGCGGAGTTGAAACTATAACCATACCGTCAAAATTTAGGCTTTGGGAAAGTGTTATCTGAATATCGCCCGTTCCCGGAGGCATATCAATCAGCATAAGGTCAATTTCGCCCCAATTGGTTTCGGTTAAAAGCTGATTTATGGCACCGTTTGCTTTTGCTCCTCGCCAAATAAGAGGTGTGTCTTTTTTGATTAAAGCTCCGATTGAGGTGGCTTTAATTCCGAAATTGCAAAAAGGCTCAAACAATTTGCCATCAAGAGATATCGGCGGAGTATCTTCAAACCCGAGCATTGTCGGAATGGAGGGACCGTAAATATCGGCATCAAAAATGGCGGTTTTAAGCCCTAAGTTTGATAAAGCTAATGCCAAATTTACCGCAGTGGTAGATTTTCCGACACCGCCTTTTCCGGAAGCAATGCCGATAATTTTTTTAACTCCGTTAATTTGCCATTTTGCAGACTCCGAATCTGCCAAAACTGTATCAACGGTTTTTGTAAAAATCACACTAGCTTTTTTAATTCCCTCAAGAGTTAAAAGTTCTTCTTTTAAGCTGTTTGCCAAAGATGAATTTTCTTCTGTGTTTTTGATGGTGATAATGGCTTTGCCACCAAAATTTTTGGCACTTTCGATATGCTCTTTATCAAAATATTTTAATGCAATTTCTTCTAAGTTCATCTTGTTTTATGTCCTTTACGATGTGGATATAGTTTTAAGGATAATTGTATTTGAGATATATTTATATTATCTTAATACGAAAAGTAAACTGTTTTTTTAAGAGGTAAAATATGGCAGAAAAAAATAATCCGTGGGAAACAGACATTCCGCCGGAACAATGGGAACCTAAAGTTTTGGTTTCTAAAAAGAAAACATCAAAAGTGGCAAAATTTCCCAATATAAAAGACAATTTTGAGTTTCCGAAATTAAAAATTGTATTGGGTGTGTTGGTTTTGTTGTGGTTGGCATCGGGTTTTTATCAGGTAAGTCCGAGTGAACAAGGTGTTGTACTCCGTTTCGGAAAATATGTTGATACAACCGATGCCGGTTTGCATTATCATCTGCCTTACCCTGTGGAACAGGTTATTAAAGTTAATGTCACTCAAGAAAGAAGTATCAATTTGGGTGTAGCTGAGGCTGTTTCCGCATCAAACAGATATTATAACAACAATTCGAGTGTGGCTCTAAATTCGTTTACCGAAAGTCATATGCTCACCGGTGATGAAAACATTGTTGACATCAATTTAACCGTTGTATGGAAAATTAAAGATGCCAAAGATTATTTGTTTAATGTCAGAAGTCCTGATGTAACCGTTCGTGTAGCTGCGCAATCTGTTTTGCGTGAAATTGTAGGACAATCCGAGATGCAACCGATTATTACCGGCGACAGAGGTAAGGTTGAGGAAGAAACTAAAGAAGAATTGCAAAAGGTTTTAGATGATTTTGGCTCCGGAATTGTAATTGTTCGTGTAAAGTTGCAAAAAGCAGACCCGCCGAAACAAGTGGTTGATGCTTTTAATGAAGTTCAAAGAGCAAAAGCCGATATGGAAAGATATAAAAACGAAGCGGAAGCATATCGCAACGAAGTGTTGCCAAAGGCAAAAGGCGAGGCGGCAAAACGCATACAAGAGGCTGAGGCTTATAAGCAAGCAGTAATTGACAAGGCCAACGGTGATGCTCAGAGGTTTAATTTGGTATATGATGCATATAAGCAAGGCAAAAAAGTGACAGCAAAACGGTTATATTTGGAAACAATGGAAGATGTGTTGTCAAAGTCAGATACAGTGGTTATTGACCCGTCTGCCAAAGGCTCAAATGTGTTGCCGGTGTTGCCGATAAAATAAAGGGAGAAGAATAAAATGAAAGATAAGTTTTTGTATATTAGTGGTTTTATCGGAGCTGTACTTATTATACTTTTGTTGTCATCGGCTTACATTGTCAATCAGACCGAGCAAGCCATTGTTTTGCAGTTTGGCGAACCGGTAAGAGTGGTTAAAGATGCCGGATTAAAGTTTAAGATACCGTTTATTCAAAAGGTTGTGCTGTACGATACAAGGTTGCTCAACTTAGACCCGCCGGCACAAGAAATTGTATTAAACGATAAAAAACGCTTAGATGTTGACAGTTTTACCCGTTATCGCATTGTGGACCCGTTAAAATTTTATCAAACGGTCAGAACGGAAACTCAAGCTAGAAGCAAATTGGAAGAAATTGTAAATTCTTCGGTGCGTAAGGTTTTAGGACGAATTACCTTACAAGAGTTATTATCGCAAAAACGAGCTGAAATTATGTCTGATATTTCTAATGCGGTTAAAATTGATGCCGAACAAATCGGTGTAAATGTGGCGGAAGTTCGTATCAGAAGGGCTGATTTGCCGTTGGAAGTTTTGCAAGCCATTAACGACAGAATGAAAGCAGAGCGTGAACGAGATGCAAAAGAATTTAGGGCTCAGGGTCAGCAGATGGCACAACAAATCAGGGCAACTGCAGATAAAGAAAGTACTATAATTGTGGCTGATGCCGAAAAGCAGGCTCAAATTATCCGAGGTCAGGGGGATAACGAAGCAACAATGATATGGAACAAAGCAGCATCGACAGATGCCGAGTTTTATGCTTTTTATCGCTCACTTGAGGCATATCGTAAATCTTTTAAGGAAAAAAATTCTTTTGTGCTCGCACCTGATTCGGAATTTTTCAAATATTTTAACGGTGATGTAAAATAAGATGAACTGCAAAAAAATAATTTTGGTTTTTTTATTTCAATTTGTTGTTTTAACGGCAAAGGCACAAACATCTTTTGCCCCCTTGGTGGAAGAACTGATGCCTATGGTGGTAAATATTTCAACCGATGTTGAAATCGAAAAAGATGCGCCAGAAGTCCAAAACAGTTTGATTTTTGAAGAAAAAAATCGTGAAAATTTGGGTTCGGGGTTTGTTGTTGACGAACAAGGCTACATTGTCACCAATGCTCATGTAATTGAAAAAGCAAGCAAAATATCGGTTGTTACATCAGATGGCAAAGTTTATAAGGCAGAGGTTGTCGGGCAAGACTCTAAAACCGACATTGCCTTAATCAAGATAAAGCCTGCCAAAAGTTTAACTGCTGTAGTGTTTGGTAATTCCGATGAGGCCAAAGTCGGTGATTGGGTGTTGGCTATCGGTAATCCGTTTGGCTTGGGCAGTAGTGTAAGTGCCGGTATAATTTCTGCCAAAGCAAGAGATATTGCCCAAAATTCTTATACAAATTATTTTCAAACCGACGCTGCGATAAATCAGGGAAATTCGGGCGGGCCGATGTTTAACATAAACGGCGAAGTAATCGGTATCAACTCAGCAATATTTTCCAGTTCGGGAGACAGTGTCGGAGTAGGGTTTGCTCTGCCGTCAAACGAAGTCAAAAGGATTGTTGAGGAACTTAAAAGCAAGGGGAAAGTTATAAGAAGTTGGCTTGGAATTGAATTGAAAAAAGCTACAACCGCAGATGGGATATCGGGTTTGGTTATAACATCATTTACTGATGAAAAGCTGGCAAAAAATAATGGTTTTGAAATCGGTGATATGATTTTGGAATTAAATTCCAATCCGGTTGTTTCAATGAAAAGTTTTTGTTATGATATATCGGTATCGGAGCCTGATTCTAAGGTCAAGCTTAAAATATGGCGAGATGGAAAAATAATCGAACAAACTGCAAAACTCGGGATTATGCAGGAAAAAGTATCGGAAAACAAAAAGGAAATACAAATTCCAACCGGTGAGTTTTATTCTGAATTGGGAGCTTATTTTGATGGACTTAAAGTTACGGGGTTTGATAAAGAATCGGTTTTAATATCAAACGGGGTAAGTATAGGTGATGAAGTTGTAAAAATTAACGGAAACGATATTATATCGGTTGATGATTTTAATTTTATAATAAAGGATAGCTATTTAAGTCAGGGAAGTTTGCGTTTTGATATGATTGATGCAAATAATCAGGCATATTTTGTGGTACTGAAATTCGGTAATTGAGGCAGTCTTATGAGAGTTGATTTTTATCATTTACAAAAACAGGTATTGGAAGATGTTTTACCGAAATTATTGGAAAAAGCATATGTGACGGGTAAAAAAATTAAGGTAAAGGTCGGAAATGAAGCTCGAGTCGATTTCTTAAATTCTTTATTATGGACATATAATGATGAAGCTTTTTTGCCGCATGGAAGTAAAAAGGACGGTAATGCCGATTTACAACCGATTTGGCTTTCAGCTGATGAAGACAATCCGAACGATGGCGAATTTTTGTTTTTGGTTGACGGGGCGACTGAAACACCTGAAGTTTTAGAAAAGTTTGAGCGAATTTTTAATATATTTGACGGCAACAGTAATGAGGCCTTAAATAAGGCTCGAGAGTTTTGGAAACAGCTTAAATCGGCAAATGTTGAACTTCATTATTGGCAACAGTCAAGCGATGGAAGATGGTCGGAAAAATAAAATTTATAACTGTTGTCAAAAATCAAAAAACAGTTGATTTTAAGTCATAAAAAATATACTCTGCCGTTATTAACATTAATTTTAATTGGACGGAGTTTTTTATGTCTGAAAATAAAGATATTAAAGCGGCAAAGGAAACCATTGACCGCGAAATTGCAGCTTTACGCATTATGGAAAGCATGCTTGATGAAACCTTATCAAAAGCGCTTGATATGATGGAAAATTGCAAAGGCCGCGTAATTATTACCGGTATGGGAAAATCGGGGCATATTGCTCGTAAAATTGCGGCTACCCTTGCATCAACAGGTACACCTTCGTTTTTTATCCACCCCGGAGAAGCCAGCCATGGTGACTTGGGAATGCTTACAAATGATGATGTGGTTGTTGCCATTTCAAACGGCGGAGAATCTAAAGAATTGTCCGATATTTTATTATATTGCAAAAGACATGCCATCGGTTTGATTGCTATGACCAAAAATCCGCAAAGTACATTAGGCCAAACATCTGATTTAGTGTTAAAATTGCCTAACAGTGGTGAAGCTTGTCCTTTGGGCTTGGCGCCGACATCGTCAACAACCGCAACGCTTGTTATGGGTGATATTTTGGCCATTGCGTTAATGGAACGCAGAGGTTTTTCGGCTACCGATTATAAGCAAAGACATCCGGGCGGAAAATTGGGTGCGATTTTGTGCAAAGTTGCCGATTTGATGCATTCGGGAGATGAAATGCCGCTTGTGACTGAAGAAGCAATTATGCAAGATGCGTTGCTTGAAATGAGTGCAAAAATGCTTGGCTGTGTCGGTATTGTCGATAAAAAAGGTGATCTTATCGGTATGATTACCGATGGTGACTTGCGTCGTTGGATGTCACCAAGTTTGATTACGGAAAAAGTGACTACCGTTATGACCAAAAACCCTAAAACAATCAGTCCCGAGGCTTTAGCGGTTGAAGCGGTATGGACAATGAATAATACCGGAAAAGGTATTACAAACTTGTTTGCCGTAGACGGTAAAAAACCTTTGGGACTTATCCATATTCACGACTGTTTGCGTGCCGGAGTGGTATAGTTGGTTGATGTTTACAAAATAGATGAGTTTTTTAACGGGAAAAGACCTTTTGCCGAAAAAAAAGCAAAAAAGCAAAATGCAAAAGTTAGGTTTTTGCATATTTTAAAACTTGTTATGCCGTCGTTTGCGGCGGTTATAATCGGTTTTATTATGGTCTTTCCCTCGTTAAAAAAAGAATCTGTTGTGCTAAAAACCGATATAACCGTTCCCAAAGAAGGTGAACTTGAAAAACTTCACATTGAAAAAACGGTATTTTCAATTACCAATGAAGAAAATGAGATAAGCACATTTACGGCCGACAGTTTAGATGAAATTGAGCCCGGTTCTAAGATTGTTAAAATTATAAATCCGAAAGGCAAACTTCCTGCAGGTAAAAAAGGTGATATGGCTGATTTGGTTGCAAAAACAGGATTTTATAATCAAAATGAAGAAAATATTAAAGTTCAAGATGATGTAAAAGTTGTGTATGCAGACGGTTCAACTGTTTTAACCCAAAGTGCTGAGTATGATTTTAACAAAGCATTCGGTTTCGGAAATGATGATATTCATGCCTATGGCACTTGGGGCAAATTATGGGCGCAAGGGTTTGAATATTATCAACAAGATGAGTTGTTGGTGCTTAAAGGCAAATCTAAAGTTGTAAGCGAAAACAAAGTATTAACTGCTGATGAACAAATTAAGTATTATCGTTTGAAAAACAAAGTTGAAGCAATTGGCAATGTAAAGGTTGTAACCGATACTAACACATTGTTTGCCAACAGAA
Organism: Alphaproteobacteria bacterium; assembly: GCA_017464685.1. Classification (GTDB taxonomy): domain Bacteria; phylum Pseudomonadota; class Alphaproteobacteria; order RF32; family CAG-239; genus JAFTYO01. The sequence continues at coordinate 2,168 of JAFTYO010000046.1, read as the reverse complement.
TGGTTGCTGATTTGATATCATCAAACGGCTTAAACATTAAAAAAATTGAAGCATTCGGCAAGGTTAAAATTGTAACAAAAGATGGTGTGGCAAAAGGTGATTATGCAATTTATGAACCGCAAAAAAATCAAATTGAGCTGAATGGGAATGTTTCAATTGAAAAAGACGAAAATGTCATTTACGGGCAAAAGGCAATTACAAACTTGAAAACCTCGATAAGCAAAATTGTGTCCGATACAAAAGGCAAAAACCGAGTTTCAGGGGTTATTAAAGGCTCGACGATAAAAAGGAAATAACAATGAAAAAAAACAATCAAGACAGTGTGTTGGAAATTTTTAACATCGGAAAAAAATATAAAAACCGAACTGTTTTAAAAAATGTGTCATTGCATGTAAAAAGAGGTGAGGCTGTTGGGTTGTTAGGTCCCAACGGTGCCGGTAAAACCACCTGTTTTTATTGCGTTACGGGTTTGATTACTCCTGATTATGGTGATGTTCATATCAACGGTGAAGATATTACGGGTATGCCGATGTACCAAAGAGCCAGAATGGGGATAGGATATTTGCCTCAGGAAGCCTCAATTTTCAGGGCTTTGAGTGTTGAGGACAATATTAAGGCAATTTTGGAAATTGTGGAAAAAGATGAGACCAAACGAGAAAACAAATTGGAAGAGTTGTTAAATGAGTTTTCAATTGCCCATTTAAGAAAATCTCCAGCAATTGCGCTTTCGGGTGGCGAAAGAAGAAGATTGGAAATTGCCAGAGCACTTGCCAGCAACCCTGATTTTATTTTGCTCGATGAACCTCTTGCCGGCATTGACCCGATTGCGGTGGGTGAGATCAGGTCTTTGGTATCCCAATTGAAAAATCGTGGTTTGGGTGTTTTGATAACCGACCATAATGTGAGAGAAACCTTAGATATCATTGACAGAGCATATATTTTGCACGGAGGAACGGTGTTGATGGAAGGGACACCTGAGGAAATTGTGGCAAGTAAGGAAGTCAGAAAAGTTTATTTGGGCGATAATTTTTCTATGTAGTATTTATAAAAGCGAATACAAAAAAACCTCCATGCCTTTTTCAATCGGCATCGGAGGTAAAAATTCTTAGAGGGTTGAGACTTGGCTCAACTTTTACCCTATCTTTTTTATAGCCGGGAGTTAATAATCTAAAATAAAATCATATTCTCGGGAGAATCTCTAGTCCTACACATAACGCCGCAGGGGTATTTAATGGTTACACTTCTTTTAATTAAACGATAAGAAATAGAAGTATCACCTAAGGAGGGGGAGATTTGTTCTTTTTCATAATTGGATGATAATTGGTTTATGTCTAGCCTTATAACGCACAATTTAGACAGTGTCAAGAAGTTTTTTCACATTTTGTCATTTTTTGTATATTTTTTATTTATTTTCTAACATATCAAATAGTTTTAAGTGGATTGTAAAGTCAAAAGTTAGGACTATATCATAGGTGTTCAATGATGATAACAAAAGTCAAGCAGATTTGAGTTATCAAAAGAGAACCGAAAATGTTCCTTTGGCAAAAGTTGATATCAGTTGCAAAAGGTCAAAAAGAGGGGTTGCTGCCCCTCTTTTTAGTGGTTTGAAAAATGATATTATCTATTGCACTTTGTATATTGTAAAGTTACCACTGTAAGATCCCGGGGTTATGTCAGAGTTTATTTCAAGTTGTCCGCCGATATTATTACTATGATCAAGAGAAATAGAAATAAGTTCCGAACTATCATCCCCATTCAAATAAATATTTGCAGAAGATGGAACATTCCAAGGAGAAATATCAACAGATGTATCCCCATCTTTACAAGTAACTATGCTTGTATCACCCTCAACCGCTATTATACTATTTCCACTAAGAAGTACAGTACCATCAAATAGTCAAGGGTAACGGCACCGGTACCATCTTTGTATATAATATTACCAAAGTTTAAATTACTACAAGTAATTGCAGAAGCTTTAGTTAAAGTTGCTGAAACCATAACATTTGCATAGTCTGTTTCCGCAGTTGCTGTATTTGTCATTAATATTGCCACAGCAGAAAGTAGAAAATATTTTCTCATAATTTTAAATCCTTTATAAAAATAGTTAAACTTAATTTGAAAGGTGCAAAAATTTACCTTTCAAGACGCATCATAAACCGTTTTTTTTT
>JAFTYO010000006.1 GCA_017464685.1 Alphaproteobacteria bacterium | reverse complement strand
CACTTTAAACTTGCAAAAAAAAAAAACGGTTTAAGATGCGATGTGAAAGGTAAATTTTGACCTTTCAAAGGTACTTAAACTTAATTTTTATAGAAAGGATTAAATTATGAGAAAATATTTTCTACTTGGAACTGTGGCTTTTTTAGCAACAAATACCGCAAACGCAACAACAGACTATGCTGAAGTAACCGCCAAGGCTACAATTGAAGTGGCAGGTAGTTTAGATTGTACAGATTTAGATTTCGGAACTATTGTGGTAAAATCCGGCAGAACGGAATCCACTGTTGTTAGTATGGGAAGAGATATGTGTACAAACGAGGCAGAATTTGATGAAAATCATGTTTTGTCTATATCAGGTGAAGGTTGTGCGGCATCCTGTAATGGAAATGGTTATATGATTGAAGATAATACTACATTTAATGCGCCAACATCTGTTAAATTAACCGGCACTAATGGTTCTCTTGATGTTTCTTTATTAAGTGACGAATACGGCGCTGTGGGTGGAGCACTTACAATTCCTGCTGATGTCAAGGCAGGTGACTATGAGGGCTCATTTACCGTAACCGTAACTTACTAATCTTTACAAAAAAAATCACCTCGTCAGATTATTGTCGGCGGGGTGATTTTTTATATTCAATTTTAGTTGTTACACATTACCAAACGGATTTATATCTTTGGTTTGCGCTTCCTGAGTTTTTCTTAAATCAAATATATTTAAGAATACGGCAGAAATATAAATTGAAGAATATGTACCGATTACCACACCCCACAAAATTGTAAATGAGAAACTTCTTAAAGCTTCACCGCCGAATACAAACAATGCGGCAGATGCAAACATTGTGGTAAGACCGGTCAATATTGTTCTTGAAAAAATGTCGTTCAAGCTCTTGTTAATCAGCTCATATTGTGACATTTTCTTATATTTACGCAAATTTTCTCTTATGCGGTCGTATGTTACAACCGTATCATTTACCGAATAACCGGCTAAAGTCAAAATTGCGGCGACAGTTGTTAAGCTGATGTCAAACTTAAAGAAAGACAACAATCCTACCGTAATGAGCACATCGTGAAACAAGCCGATTAAGGCACCTAAGGCAAACTGCCATTCAAACCTGAACCAAATGTACAAGCTAATCGCTAAAATGGCAATAAGTGATGCTGTAACACCGGCTTTTTTAAGCTCGTCACCAACTTGCGGACCAACCGATTCAACCCTTCTGTATTCATAGCCATCGCCTAAAATTCTCTTAATTTCAGCAACCGCAATTCTTTGGCTTTCTTCGGTAGCATCATCAACTTGAGTACGAATGAGCATTTCATCACCGCTTTCACCCAAAGTTTGCAAGGTCAGTTCATCAAGTGCCAAACCCGATAAGTCTTTACGAATTTTTTCGGCATTTATAGGGTTTTCACTTTTGATTTCCATTAAAATACCACCGGAAAAATCAATTCCGTAATTAAAACCCGTAAAGAAAATCCAGTAACAGGAAAGAGCTACCAATATGCTTGAAAGAGCATAAGTGAATTTACGAGGTTTCATAAAATCAATATTTGTATCTCTGGTTACCCAATTAAATATTTTCATTTTCCATTCCTTCTCTTAAATTAAATCGGTAATTTGGTCGGTTTGTAACGAGCAATCCATGCCGCAACCATAACTCTTACAACTGTTACGGAAGTAAACATCGATGTTGCAATACCGATGGCAAGTGTTACGGCAAATCCTCTTACCGGACCTGTTCCGAAATAAAACAATACAAGTGCCGCAACCAAAGTTGTCAAATTCGAGTCAATAATAGTTGTCCAAGCTTCCGTAAACCCTGCATCGGCAGCATCTCTTGTCGAACGACCTTTTTTGACTTCCTCACGCATACGCTCAAAAATCAGAACATTGGCATCAACCGCCATACCGATTGTCAAGATAATACCTGCAATACCCGGAAGTGTCAAAGTTGTACCGATGGCGCTCATTGCACCTAACATCAAGAACAAGTTGATAAATACGGTAACGGTAGTAAAAATACCAAACAAGCCATATGCGGCAACCATAAATACAACAACACAGATAAGACCAATAACCGAGGCAATCAAACCGTCACGAATGGAATCAGCGCCCAAGCCTGCTCCGACCGTTCTTTCTTCCAAAACCTCTAGCGGTGCAGGTAAAGCACCCGAACGCAACAACATTGCCAATTCATTTGCAGTTTCCGAGCTGAAATTACCGGTAATTACACCGCTACCGCCAACAATAGCACCCTGAATTTCAGGAGCAGAAATTACCTGATTATCCAAAACAATTGCCAAATGCTCTTTTACATGCTCTTTGGTAACTTCGGCAAATTTGCGTCCGCCTACTGTATCAAACTTAAAGCTGACCACAGGGCGACCCTCTTGGAAAGAAACTCCGGCATCTACCAAATGAGCTCCGTCAACCGCGGCTTTACGAACGATAACATATTGACCGCCTTCGGCTCCGGATACAACACGAGAAGAACTGCTGAGTTTGCCTCTTTTAGCATCTGCAACACTGGTGCGTTCATCAACCATGTGGAAAGACATTTTTGCGGTTTTACCTAAAAGTTGCTTAACTTCTTCGGGATTTTGTACCCCCGGAAGCTGAACAACAATGCGGTCTGTGCCTTGTCTTTGAATAGTCGGCTCCTTTGTGCCCAACTCATCAATACGACGACGAACAATTTCAATTGATTGAGCAACAACTTTGGCTTGAATCTCGTTGTAAGCAATTTCAGAATATTTAATTTCGACAACATCGTTATCAACAACCGTTACCGTCAAACCGTCTTCAATTTTCTTAAAATAGCCGATTGCTTGGCTTCTGGCATTAGAGTTTTCAATTTTAACTCTGACACTGTCATCGGTTGCGGTTAAATTTTGATATCTGATACGATGTTCTCTTAAAACCTGACGCACGGAATCTTCAATTGTTGCCATGCGTTCTTTTAAGACTTCATCCATCTTAACTTCTAAGAGCAAGTTTGATCCGCCTTGCAAGTCAAGACCTAAGCTGACAGGTTTCCACCATGAAGGAAGTTTTGTTCCTTTAGGTAAAAAATTTGGAACTGCCAACAAAAAACCGACCAAACAAATGGCCAGAATAATGGCAATTTTTTTTGATGAGAGTTTATACATTTTTGTTTCCTACTTTTTTGTTTTAGAATTTTTTGTTGTTTTGATTTCTTTAATTTCAGGGTTATTGTCGTTCAAAACTTCACGAATGGTGTATTTATGAACAACAATTTCAACACCCTTGGCAACTTCAACACTGATTTTATCACCATCAATAGCAGTAATTTTTGCATAAATACCACCGCCGGTGATAACACCATCACCTTTTTTCATAGCATTTAAAAGTGCTTCATGCTCTTTGATTTTCTTTTGTTGCGGGCGAATAAGCAAAAAATAAAAAACAAGCATTATGCAGACAAGCTGAATTACAATGCCCATTGTAGATGCTCCCGTAGACATAGGAGCCGTTGCCTGAGCCCAAGCATCACTTATAAACATCATTTTCTCCTAAAGCAATTATTAACTGTCAAAGAATATACAACATTTTTTGCAGCTTACAAACGAAACTTGCAACTATTAAACAACTATTTTATCAAAATCGGTATTTTAGGGCAGATATTTTCTCGGATTTACGGCTTTTTTGCCGGCTCTAACTTCAAAATGCAGTTGCGGACCGTCAACACCGCCGGTTTGTCCCACGGTGGCAATTTTTTCGCCTTTTACCACCGTTTGGCCTTTTTTAACCAACAATTTTTGATTATGAGCATATGCGGTTATCCAACCGTCAGGATGTTTAATGAGTATCAAATTTCCGAAACCTTTAAGCTCATTTCCGGCATATGCAACCACACCTTTATCAGCAGCTTTAACATCACTGCCAAGCGGAGCCTTAATATTGATTCCGTCATTTTTTCTGCCTTTACCCAATGTACCGAACCCCGAAATCACTTTCCCGTTTACCGGCCACAAAAATTTTGCCGTTCGGTTTTTGGGTGCAATATAAGTGCTTTGAGCCGATTTTTTATATGTGGCGGTTTTATTGCTTGTGTTCTTAGCACTTGAGGCGGTTTTAATCGTACCGCTTCCCGAAAGTTGCAACTTTTGACCTATCTTTAACGAATACGGCGCTTTCAAATTATTTATACGAGATAATGTTGAGGCGCTTACATTATACTTTCTGGCAATGCCGTACAATGTATCCCCCTTTTTAACGATATGATAATTTGTTGTCGGCAATTTTAATGTTTGACCTATCTGCAAAGAATATGGCGAGCTTAAATTGTTTGCCTCAATCAATTCTTCAAGCGACATATCATACCGACGAGAAATGCTGTACAAAGTGTCGCCTTTTTCAACCTTTATACTGTCTGGATTGTTACCGAACAAAGCATATTTGTTAAACAGCCTGATTTGCCCGCCGGAAGAGTAACATCCGGAGAGCATCAAAAACAACATTATCACACTTAAAAGTTTTGTTTTCATCAAACTTCCTTTTTATTTAACTTTTACAGTTATGCCACTAAATAACTAAATATTGGTTAAAAGCTCTTGATTTTTGTAAAACATTTTCGTATGCTGACCACACTTTTTTAACGGGATTAATAATATGCTTAAAAAACCTGACATAACCGATTCTTCGGGAGATAAATATAAATACGGCTTTATTACCGATATTAAATCCGAAAGTTTACCTAAGGGTTTAAATGAGGATATTATCAAGCTGATTTCTCGTAAAAAATTAGAACCTGAATGGCTTTTGGGAAAAAGGCTTGAGGCGTTTGAATTTTGGAAAAAAATGTCTGAGCCAACTTGGGCAAAACTTTGTTATGACAAGATAGATTATCAAGATTTATACTACTATTCGGCACCAATTCAGAAAGCAAAGCCCAAAAGTCTTGATGAAGTAGACCCTAAACTTTTGCAAACATATGAAAAACTCGGTATTCCGTTAAAAGAACAAGAGATTTTGTCCGGAGTCGTAGCCGTAGATGCGGTTTTCGACAGTGTTTCGGTTGCTACCACATACCGAGCCAAACTAAAAGAACAAGGCATAATTTTTTGTTCAATTTCCGAAGCTGTGCAAGAATATCCCGAATTGGTGCAAAAATATTTAGGCTCGGTCGTGCCCTACACCGACAATTTTTTCGCCTGTCTTAATTCGGCGGTTTTTACTGACGGGTCTTTTGTATATATTCCCAAAGGTGTCAAATGTCCGATGGAATTATCCACCTATTTTCGCATTAATGCCAAAAATACCGGACAATTTGAGCGCACACTTATCATTGCCGATGAAGATAGTTATGTATCATACTTAGAAGGCTGTACGGCTCCGCAAAGAGATGAAAATCAGCTTCATGCCGCCATAGTTGAAATTGTGGTTTTAAAAAATGCCGAAGTCAAATATTCAACTGTTCAAAACTGGTACCCCGGAGATAAAGACGGCAAAGGCGGAGTGTATAATTTTGTTACCAAACGAGCCGCTTGCCGAGGCGAAAATGCAAAAATTTCGTGGACACAGGTTGAAACAGGCTCAGCCATAACTTGGAAATATCCGTCATGTATCTTGCAAGGTGACAATTCGTCAGGTGAATTTTATTCGGTAGCAATCACCAACAATCGCCAACAAGCCGACACCGGTACAAAAATGATTCATATCGGAAAAAATACAAAATCAAAAATTATATCAAAGGGTATTTCTGCCGGACATTCAAACCAGACATACAGAGGTTTGGTTAAGATAATGCCTAAAGCCGACAATGCCCGAAACTATTCGCAATGCGACAGTTTATTAATTGGCAAAACCTGTGGTTCACATACCATTCCGTACATTGAAAACAGCAATAAAAATGCAATTTTGGAACACGAGGCCACCACATCAAAAATCAGTGACGATCAGCTTTTCTATTGCAGACAAAGAGGTATTGATGAGACTGATGCCATCGGGTTGATTGTTAACGGATTTTGTAAACAAGTGTTGCAACACTTACCATTAGAATTTGCCATTGAGGCCTCAAAACTTATCAACATATCATTAGAAGGAAGTGTGGGATGACAAACATATACAAAAGAGCTCTTAAAACTTGGGGAAAAGAGCCTCAAATGTTACAAGTGATTGAAGAAATGAGCGAACTTATCAAAGAAATTTTAAAGAACATCAATCGCAAAAAAGACAATCTGGCCGAAATTATTGAAGAAACCGCCGATGTCGAAATTATGCTAAATCAACTCAAATCTTGTTACGATATTGAAAAACAGGTTGAAGATTATAAAGCGCAAAAGCTTTTAAAAATTGAAAAAAGGCTTGATGATTGGGAAAAACTTAAAGGGAAATAAACAAATGGATAAAACACCTCTTTTGGAAATTGAAGACCTTTGTGCACAAGTTGATAACAAGGAAATTATCAAAAACTTTAACTTAACAATAAACAAAGGTGAAATCCATGCCATTATGGGACCAAACGGCGCCGGAAAATCGACATTGTCGTATGTTTTGTGCGGCAAAGACGGATATGAGGTAACATCTGGTAATATCCGGTTTAAGGGTCAAAATTTGCTTGATATGAATGTTGAGCAAAGAGCCAGAGCCGGTTTATTTTTAATTATGCAACATCCGGTAGAAATTCCAGGAGTTTCAGCCACCACATTTTTAAAACATGCTGTAAACGACATCAGAAAAGCAAACAACCTGCCAGAAATTGAAACCATGGATTTTATAAAAGACATCAAAAATATTTCCCGCAACTTAAATCTTGATAACGATATGCTAAAACGCTCGCTCAATGTGAGTTTTTCGGGTGGTGAAAAAAAACGCATGGAAGCTTTACAAATGTCTGTTTTAAAACCTTGTCTTTCCATTTTGGACGAAGCCGATTCCGGACTTGATATTGATGCGCTAAAAACTGTTGCCAAGCAGATAAATTCTTTAAAAGATGAGCACAAATCAATGCTTGTAATTACCCATTTCCAAAGGTTATTAAACTATATTGAACCTGATTTTGTTCATATTTTTGCCAATGGTCGCATTGTTAAATCGGGTGATAAAAATTTGGCCATAGAGCTCGAACAAAACGGCTACTCGCAATATATAAAGGAAAATGCATAAAATGAGCATCTCGGAACAACATACGGTTTTAAATCCGATTTTGGAAACTCTAAGGCAAAAAGGAAACTCCTCTTTTGCCAAGCAAGGCTTACCTACATCCAAAAATGAAAGTTTTAAATATACCAAGTTCCGAGAGCTAAATTTGGACAACTTTGTTTTTGCCAAACAAGAACATAAGTGTTGCTGTAATGAACACAAATTAGGTTTTGATGCTTATGAAATTGTTTTTTGTAACGGAAAACTCTGCCATAATCATTGTTCCGGTTTAGATAAAATTGAAGTTTTACCCCTTATTGATGCCATAAAAGATAAAACCTCTCAAAAATATTTGAACAAATCTTTTGATATGGACAATTTTCCGTTTGCGGCACTTAACAACGCATATTTAGAACAAGGACTGTTTATCAGAGTTGCCAAAGACTATGTGTCCGACAAACCTCTGGCTCTGGTTTATCACCTTGTTGCTAATGAGAAATATTTTTGCAACATACACAATGTGGTTGTACTTGAAAACAATGCGCAACTTGATTTGGTGGAATATTATTATCACGCAGGCGATATTAAAGCTGAATATTTTAACAATGTGGTAAACGAGTTTTTCATTTCAAAAAATGCCACTCTTAATCATTATAAGGTGCAAAACGATGCCTTTAAGGCCTTTCATATTGCCTTAAATGTTGCCAATGTAAAACAAAACGGAAGATATGACAGTTTTTGCTTACAAAAAGGAGCTCTTTTGGCTCGCAATGAAACCGTTGTTAAGCTGTTGGAAGAAAAAGCTCAAACGGAGGTAAACGGAGCATATGTAATCAACGGTTGGGCAACTGCCGATACTTCAACTTATATTGAACATCTGCATTCTGAGACATACTCCAATCAACTTGTTAAAGGAGTAGTCGGAGATTATGCTAAAGGTGTTTTTCAGGGAAAAATCTATATTGCACCTGATACGGCCAAAATAAACGGATATCAACTGCATAAAGCCCTGTTATTAAGTGATGATGCCGTTGTTAATGTTAAACCGGAATTGGAAATTTTTGCCGATGATGTCAAATGCTCACACGGGTCTACCTGTGGCGAAATTGATAAAGAACAAATGTTTTATTTGCGATCCAGAGGAATATCGGAACAAAATGCCAAACAGATTTTAATTACGGCTTTTATCAATGAGTTGTTTAATAAAATATCAAACCCGAACATTATCAGTTGGCTAAAAAGCTTTTAATATCAGAAAAATGGATTATACGCCCATTGAAGTAACGCCTGTCTTTGTTTTTTTCTACAATTTAAGTCAAAAGCCAAGCAATTTTTATTTATTTGTGTCAAATGTCGTTTGAATGATTTCCATCTCCTGATTTGTATATCATCAATTTTATGTATTCGTCTGCCTATATAATATCTGCAATACCATTGGAACCAACCTCTGACATCAGGACCAATAATCCACCCTTTTTGTTGCCATTCTTTTAATGACATACGAGATTTTATATTAAAATAATTTTTTGACACATCAGGAGCATCAAATGATAAGCGAGCATGAGTAAACCAATCGGCAGGAAATTCATTTTGACAATCATTTAAATAATGCCCTTCAAAAACACCCAATTCAAGCATTTGTTTCGGGGTTAATTCCGGTTTAAAATCAGATGCAAAATTTCTGCCTATTGGTTCTGTTATGTCATATTCATAACCACGTTGCATTTTATCATTAACAATCATATAAATATCTGACGTGAATTTTATTTTATTGCATCAATGCCATCTTCAATAGCGTCTTTTGTAGCCTGATAACCATCTTTAACAGTATTTTTTGTACTTTCAGTTACATCAGAGGCCACATCACCCACTGTTGAATCACTATTAAAGGTTCCTTCGTAAAAGCCTACTCCCAACAAATAAATTACGACAATAAGAAATATATAAAACAAATATTTTAACAATGTGCCCATTTTAACAACTCCTTATAAAAAAATAAACTTCCTTAAAACACATAATCTGCTTAAGGAAGTTTTCAAGAGTATATCATTTAATCAAGATTTTCGTGTTCATACACTCCAAACAATATTTTTTTAGGCACCCAACCTTCAACTGTATCAAATTTTATCAAACAAAAATCATTACTTTTTTCACATTTTTTAATTTCACCGACCACTCCATCTTCAACTTTTGCAATAACTTTTGCATTATAATCAGCACTATTAAATATGTTATTTTCTCCCAACGTCGTAACTTTAACAAATCTTTTACCTGTTAACATAGTTTTATGTACCCAAGAAACAGAACCTTCCCAATCTTTAACTTCGCGCCAAACATCATACTCACCGATTATTTCCATCGGAGCACCTTTTTGTTGATAAACCCATTCAATGGGATATTTCTCTCCGGGGCCGGATCTTCCGTTTACCGGTTCTGCCCTAAATGACACCATACGAGGTATCTCAAGCCCACTTTCATTTGCAATGGTTTCCGATATCATCAAAAAAGTAGCAATTATTGTTAAAAATAACGCTTTCATATTGTAATCCTTATTTGTATTGTTATACTCAATATTATCAAGTTTATATTAAGATAATAAATAAAAGGTAAAAATTATGAATTTAATTGATACAGTACAAAAATTAATAACTTTCAAAACAATAACCGGTAACGAAAATGAAATAACTAATTGTCTTAACTATATAAAAGATAAAGCACAAAGTTTTAATGCAAACGTTAACATATACCATTTTGAAAATGCTTCTCCGATCATTATGGCTGCAAATACTATAGAACATAATTTTGATGTCCTTGTTTTGGGACATATTGATGTTGTTCCGGCACCGGATGATATGTTCATACCCAATATTAAAGATGGAAAAATATTCGGTCGGGGCACATTAGATATGAAATCATTTGTTGCCGTTGCTTTAAACTCATTATATCACGTTATAAAAACTAAATTAAACATAAAATTTGGTTTTATATTTTCAACTGATGAAGAAACCGGAAGTAAAAGTACTAAAGCATTCTTAGAAAAATTTCCAAATTTAAATGCCAAAATCGTTTTAGATAATGATGTTGGAGGTGATATAACCAAAATTGTTACAAGATGTAAAAATCCGGTATTTATAAAAATTATATCAAAAGGCAAATCCGTTCATGGATCCACTCCTTGGGATGGTATTGATGCTAATGAAAATTTATTAAAAGTATGGCAAAAAATAAGGAACATTTATCCATACTACTCAAGCAACGGCATAAACCCAACAAATAAATGGATTGATACTGTTCATTTCGCAAAAATAAAAGGAGGGGAAGTGTCAAATGTAATTGCCGAAAATGCAGAAGCCTTACTTGATTTTCGCCTAACAGAAACATCATCTGTTGAAAATTTATGCTCTAATTTGAATAATTGTATGGAAGAAGGAACACATTATGAAATTGTTTCAGCATCAACAGCGGTAGTTATGGATGAAAATAATAAATATATTCAAGCTTACAAAGAATATGCACAAAATGTACTAAATAAATCTATTGATTTTGAATATATAGGTGGAGCAACCGACTCCAGAGAATTTGCTCAAAAAGGAGCAATTGTTATTATGCATTCGGGCACAGGAGACGGGATGCATGCCAAAGATGAATATGTAGAAGTAAGATCAATTGAACAACTGTCTAAAATTCAAATAGGTTTTTTGGAAAAATTGGCAAAATATTAAAAAATATTGCTTGCTAAATTTTGTAATTAAGTATAGCATACAAGTATTATGTTTTATAAGGAGTATTACTCATGAAAAAATTGGTTTTATTATATTTGTTGTTTTCTTGTTTTGTGTTCACTGCAAATGCAGGTGTCACATTTCTGCCTAATGCATCAGGAAGTGTTGGATCCTCAAGGAAAAATACAGATTTATCAACTGATCAAAAATGTAAAAATGCCGGATATAAACAACACGGATGCGAAACTTCTAAAAAAGGCGTAGATGCTTGTCCATATAATAAATCATACTTTAAGACATGTTGTGCAAAAGAATATAAATACACTGTTCAAGAATGCTTAAAAGCCGGTTTGCGTTATAGTTCATCCAGTTGTGGCGGTTTATATAAATGCATATAATTTAAAAAAGAAAAAACAATGAAAAAACTTATATTTTATATGATAGGCTTATTTTTAAGCTCAAATGTTTTTGCTTCGGACATAATCGGCTATTGGACAACAATAGATGATGAAACAAAAACAGCTAAAAGTGTTGTCCAAATATACCAATATAAAGGAAAATATTTCGGACGTATAGTTGATTTGTTAAAAAATAAAGAAGCTATTGCCAATTTGCCACACTCACCTAAAATTCTAGGACTTGATATAATTTGGAATTTAGAAAAAGATGGGAAAAAATTTTCCGGAGGTCAGATTTTAGATCCTCAAAAAGGCAAAGTATACGGTTGCGAAATTTGGCGCAATGGAGAAAATTTAATCGTAAGAGGTAAAATTGCTTTTTTGGGTCGTAACCAAACTTGGGTACCGAATAATGACTTCAAATCAGATACAGCAGATTTGATACCTGTTTTGCCTATAAAATAATCAGTTAAAAGCTCCTAAAATTTCGAAGCTTTTTTACTTTTTTACAATTAGATATCGGATGCATGACACCGTAGTCCCGACAGCCAGTATAATCACTCCGGCATAAAATGAATATAATATTAAAAAAATAAATGCTACATTAGATAATGCTTGAGCCAACACAAAAAACAAAGGGGATATAATGGCTAAAAAGAAGACAGAAAGCATTATTACCATAGCAATACGTCTTATAGTTGAGCCTTCTTCTGATGTGCGAATATATTTATACCCACATAAAATTATACCAATCCCTAGAACAATAATTGACACTGATAAAGCAATACTAAAAAACGCATCCTCTATCAAGCTTATCAAACATAAAAATATGATGCTTGCAAAAAAACCGCCCATCATAATTCCAAACGGAACAGATGAAAAAAATAATTTTCTATCCATAATACAATAATTTTAATTATGGCTCAGCTATAACTTTTTTCATCACCATTGTCAATATTTATCTAAAATATTTACTTGACAGTTTGCCAAGTTAGTGATAATCAAAAATCCTAATGTGTGGATTTAACCAACTTGTCCGGCACTATAAACGGACTAAAAAGGAGAACTTAAAATGCTTAAAACAGCTGAATTTGTGTCTTTGGGACACCCTGATAAAACTGCCGATTATATTTCATCTTACATACTTGACTGCTTAATAAAACAAGATGCTTGTGTTCGTTATGCCGTCGAAGTCATGATAAAAGACAACACTGTAATTTTAGGTGGTGAAGTGTGTGGCAAAACAAATTTAACTGATATTGACAATATGGTTAAAGAAGCGTTACGTCAAATTGGGTATAATGAACAATATGCTCTTATCTGGGGCGATAATGCTATTAATATTAAAAAAATTAAGGTAATTAATCTTATTGGCTATCAATCTCGTGAAATTTCACAAGGTGTAACTGCAGGCGGTTGGGGTGACCAAGGTGTTTTTGCCGGATATGCCTGCAAAGGTAAAGGATTTTTACCCAAAGAACTTTATCTGACCAAAAAATTAAATAATAAATTATATAATATAGCTCTTAAGGATAGCAATTTAGGTCTTGATATAAAGACACAAATTACTATTGATGACAATGGAAATATTCAAACGGTAATTGTTGCCATACCTATGTTAAATGAAGTTGATTTATCTGAAACGATAATATCAATTTTACAAGATAAACCCAAGCAACTAATTATCAACGGCACCGGAACTTATAAATGTCATTCTTCAGTGGCCGATTGCGGGGTTACCGGCCGTAAGTTAGCTTGTGATTTTTATTCATTATCTTGTCCTGTGGGCGGTGGCTCACCTTGGGCAAAAGATGCAACAAAAGCTGATGTTTCGTTAAATATTATGGCTCGTAAATTGGCAGTTGAAAATTTACAAGATAATGATGAGGCTTTTGTATATTTATCATCTTGTATCGGCAAAGAAAAATTGCCCAGTGCAGTTGTAAAAACCGTCAAAAACGGAGTCTCTACACAAAAATCACTTGATGGAGATTTTTCTCCGCAGAACGTAATTTCAAGTTTAGGCCTTGACAAACCCGTATTTGCTGAACTTTGTCGTAACGGTATCGTAAACATAGATTAATATAATGGCTCTCCTTTAAAAGAGAGCCATTATATTTTATAAATATTTTATCAGGTAAAATCCGCCAATCAATAACACCAAAAACAAAACCGAAAGCCAACCTAAGTTTTTTTCGATAAAAGCTTTCATCGGTTCACCATATTTTTTCAACAACCAAGCGATAAAATAAAACCTGATACCTCTTGCCAAGATGGAAGCAATGGTGAACACAAACAAATCAAGACGAACAGCACCGCTTGCTATGGTAATTATTTTGTACGGAAAAGGAGTAATTCCGGCACCAAACACAATCCAAGCACCATATTCGTGATAATAGTTTTCAAATTCTTTGAACTTGTCCATAGCATTATACATATTCAAAATCGGCTCGGCAATCAGCTCAAAAAAACCGGCACCGATTAAGTATCCGAAACAACCGCCTATAACACTGGCAACTGTACAAAGACCAGCAATTTTGAAAGCATTTTTCGGCATTGCCAACACCATCGGTATCAACATAATATCCGGAGGAATCGGGAAAAAAGAACTTTCAGCAAAAGCTACCAAAAACAAAAACCACATTGCATTTTTGCTTGCAGACAACCTGAGCATATAATTATATATGCTATGAACAAATTTGTTAAAAGACATAACAATCTCACTTAAATAATCAAACTTTCATCTTCATATAAAAATAAAAACTTACTGTCAAGTTTAATTTCACACTATGAATACACAACAGAATATTTAAGTAAATGTCTATATGAATTATTCGTTTATCTTTCTATTTTTTTACATTTTATGTAAAAATAATTTGACAAATATTATATTTGATGTTAAATTTCATTTGCTAATTATTAATTATTAATTAACAAAACGTTCTGTGTATGAAAAAGATTATTTTGTTCATGCTTTGTGCATGTGTTTTGTTTGTGTCTTGCAAACAGAAACAAACCGATGAGGTTGTTGCATCAACACCTGAACCAGAAGTTTATCAGCCAACTCACCTTCTCAAGACGGTAGATTACAAGCTGACCAAAACTTACAACTATTTTGCTGCTCCACTTAATGTTGCAGCAAAGGAAGTAGAGGTAAATTACGATGTTAGGGAACCTTATACCAAACCGATTGAGGTGGTATATGTATATCCTAACGGGGATACTTTTACTTATATATTGAAAGATTTTGGCATTTGGACCAATGAGAACAGGCGACACCGTGTAGTTGTTGATAAAGATTGTACGGTTTGGATTCAAGGTCAAACAAAATCCGGACAATTCCGCGAATTCGTCTTTTATGGTAACCCTCAATACAATGGGAAAAAGATTTCGCCGAATTCGTATCGCAACTTACCTGAAGGAGAAATTGTTTATTGCAAATGATGAAGTTTCTCTAAAAAAATTTTACCCCGTTTAACAACGGGGTTTTGTTTTAAATAATTGTTGACAAATAAGCAAAATCAAACTACTGTAACCACACTGATTGAATTATTAATTTAAAATTATTTTGCGATATGAAAAAAATTATTTATTGGATTGGAGCCATTTTATTTGTACTTGCCTCCATCTTGATACTTATTTTGTTTAGCGAAGATTTGGTTTTATCTGTAGGAGTAATATTGTATCATCTTGTAAGCCTTACCATGCTTATAGGTGTAGATTTTAAGTTTAAACCATATGAATGGCTTATGTTGTCAATTGGCATATTTTCCATATCACTTATGCTCGTATTTAATTTACAGCTATTTTGGTGTATTGTTCCTATATTGATTATTTTTACAATTATGATAATTATCCGCTATTGTAAAAAAGATGATTTTGGCCGAATGATTTTAATGCTATTCATTGAAATTTTATGTGGTATTTTGGTTGTTGCTCTAGGATTTTCATACAAAACAGCAAAAGCGATTGAAAATATGGAATATGAACAAAATGTCGTAAAATCCATTCACAACACACAAAAAGACTTCAATTCGATTGAATTTGAAAACTTAAATCAGATTTATACTATCGACAAACAAAAATCAAATCTGTTACGACAAGGAGATACAGTGTACGTCAAAATATACGACGGAAATGTAGTCTACATTAAACGCTAAAAAACAAAAAATTTCTTTAAAAGCTACCAACGCATAAAAAACGCAGGTAGCTTTTAATAATTCTTATTTTTCAAGACAAATGCCCACTTTTAAAATATTTTGCTTATTTTTACGAGTATACTCCATTTTATTCGCCATTTTTTTCACAATATAAATTCCCCAACCTCCGACTTGACGATCTTGCAAATCTGTTGTAATTTCAGGGTCTTTTCTTTTAAGAGGATTATATCTGATACCATTATCAATAAAAGTTATGTAATATATATCATCTGAAACTTCGGTCTTGATTTCTACAAATGAATTGTTCTTATCTTTATAGGCATATTCGGAGATGTTTGTAAAAATTTCTTCCGTTGCCATAATTATTTTAAACTTTTCCTTGCTTGATATACGATATTTTTTTATGTCTTTTTCAATAAAATCAGTAACACTATTTAAGTTTTTAACATTAGCTTCAATATTCAATACTGAGGGAGAAAAGCCCAAATACGCAAATTCAAGCATAGTTATATCATCAGATTGAGGAGCTGATTTTGTAAACTTTTTAACATCTTTTAATATCATATTCAGATTATCTTCCGGCTTATCTTTTGCTCTTTTTAATACATTGAGTAACCTGTTTTCACCATAAAATTTAAACGAGCTGTTTTCAGCTTCAGTGATACCGTCAGTGTATAATAAAATATTATCATTGGGTTCTAACACCATAGTTTGTGAAACAAATTTCATATTCGGTTTAATGCCGAGAACAATATTTTTCTGTGGATATATAAAACTGTAGCCTGATTTATTTTTAATCATTAACGGAGTATGTCCGGCATTGATATATTCAACTTCCCCGCTGACTAAATCAATTATAGCCATAAAAGCCGTAACAAACATACAAGT
This sequence comes from Alphaproteobacteria bacterium, assembly GCA_017464685.1. Classification (GTDB taxonomy): domain Bacteria; phylum Pseudomonadota; class Alphaproteobacteria; order RF32; family CAG-239; genus JAFTYO01. Next base: position 13,260 of record JAFTYO010000006.1, on the reverse strand, counting down.
TTCGTTTCCCTGATTTAATTCATTGTTTACACGATAAAAAACATCGGATAAATTGATTTTGCTTTTAGCTATATTTTTAATCAATGCTTGAGCTTTCATCATATATAGAGCGGACGGAATACCTTTACCTGACACATCGGCAATGACAATTGCAAATTTATTATCATCAATAAAGAAAAAGTCATAAAAATCACCGCTGACTTGCTGAGCCGGAATCATCAATGTTGCAATTTTGAAAGCTTCGTGTTTCGGATAATCAACCGATAATGCCGATTTTTGAATATCACGGGCAATTTCAAGTTCGCTGATACCTTTTTGTTTTTCGGAAGCTTCAATTTTTTCTTTATTAATATATTCCAAAAGATTCGTTCGCATATTTGACAGAGCTTTTGAAAGTATGGTAATATCTTTTGAGGACGGAATTTGAGTAAAATTATTTGAAAAATTTCCGTTTCCGTATTCTTGCGCCAATTCACCCAGTATCAGCAATTGGTCAGTGGAATGTTTGCATATTCGGTATATAATAAACGAAATGACAAGCACTCCGGCCAAAAGTGATAAGAAAATCAGAGTTCTGAATTGATAAATCGGTTTGAAAAACTCATTTTTTTCATATGCTAAAAACATACCCCAGTTTATCGGTTTCACAGGAGTATAAAAGAAAATTGTCGGAGAATTATAAATTGATGAAAAAGGAACTTCGATTTTGCCTTTTTTTCCGGCAAAAACCTCTTTGCCTGCAAGTGATAAATCCGGTAAATTTAATTTTTCAGACAATTCATAAACGGTAGTTTTCAAAGCTATATCCGGATTCGGATGAGCTATATATAAACCGGAACGAGATAAAAACAACAACTTTCCGGTTTTGTAAAACGAATAACTGTTAATTGCTTTTTGTATGTCAGACAGATTAACCGTAAGTGCGGCCAACCCGTGAGATTTTGTGTCGCCAAAAAATTGAATCGCTATCACTCCGGTAACAACGGTTAAGTTTGTCTCTTTATCAAAATACGGGTCAGACCAGTATATTTGATTTTGTTGCAAAACATTTTCAGGCCAAGGAAACAGCTCTTTAAAATCAGTAATTTGTTCGTTTGTAAAAATTATATTTCCGTCATATTTTTGATTTCCCTTATAAAGCATACCGCCCGATTCATCGGGAAAAGAGACATAAACCCAAGCATTTACATAATTAAGCTCAGAATGATAAACCGTTTTAAGTGCAGAATTTAGAGTTACATTAATCGATTTTATATCATCACTTTGAAAATGGCTCAATGTGTTTTGTATGTTATGTATAATCTGTTCGGAATCTTTGACCAGATGTGAAAGCTCAAAAGCATAGGTTTGTAAAGTTTGTTCGGCAATAATTTCTGTTTGTTCATTGATAATCGGCTTGGCTTTTTCATTAATATAAAAAATCAAAAATACAAACACCAAACAAACGCATGTCAAAATACTGACATTCAGTTTGAAATTAAGCGACTTGTAGCCAAGCCAATTTTTAAATGCGTTTATCATTGCTTCGGTTCTAACATATTTTCAAATCCGGTGTATTCAAAAATTGTTCTTAATGTGTCGGAAACATTAATTAATAAAATATTTCCGTTTTGTTCGGCAAGTTTTTTTTCAAAGAGCAATAAAGCTCGCAAGCCTGATGAAAAGACATACTCGACATCTTTCATATCAAAAACCAAAGATGTTACATTTTTCAAATCAATTTTTTCAATAAGTTCGGGAGTTGTGTTCGGGTCAAGCCAACCTGAAAGCTTGCAAAAAATTCGCCCATTATCCTTTGTTTGTTCAATATGCAATTTTTTTGTATCTGTGTTCATATAATTCTCCCTACATAATTTTTTATAATGGTATTAAAAATATACCATCTTGTCAAGCAGATAGGTGCCATATACAAACAAAAAGATATTTTAGGGCAATATATATGTAAATTACATAACAAAAAGTCATTATCATTCAGATAATGACTTTTTCAAAAAATCTAAATCTAAAATTCAAACATTACTCACGATACTTATCTTTTATCATCGGTTTTATAATTTTAACCGTCTCATCAGCTTTTCTAATATCTTCAACTCTTATATTGTTAGTTTTGGGATCAGCTGTTTTGCCCACATTATTACCCAATTTTTCCTTTAGCTTGTCCATCCTGAGTTTAAGAGGATCCTCTTTCATTTTTGAACTTGCTTCTTTTTCTATCTGTGAAATTATTTTTTGCAGTTCTTCTTTTGGTAAAACAGCATATTTTTTAAGAGCATCAATACGTGCATGACCGGATAAATAATATTGTTCTCCTTTGGCACGGGCCTCTGATATTTCTTGATGGATAGGATTATTTTTAGAAAATCTACTATCATCTATATTAAAAGGATTTGCACCATACTTTAAAAATAAAGATACTTTCTCAGATGATACCACGTTTATAACCGGAGTTTCTCTATGATAAAAACTATAACCATGATCATATTCTTCTGAAATCATATAGTTTTTATTTGGATCAGCACCATGTTGCAACAAAACTTCCACACTTTCATAACTTGCCATATATAAATACGGTTCACTTCCCTTATATTGTATACCACCATCCGTATACTCATAAACATCATACTCATAAACACCATCCGGATTTAATAATCCCTCAGATAATGCAATTTCAGTATATTGTTTATCTGATAATACGCTGCTTAATCCATATTTTTTGAGCCAATAGCTAGTTTTATCACCATTTATTATGTTACTGATTAATAAACCCAGATGTTTTTCCGGTATATCTTTCATATCTCTATAATCTATCTCACCCGAAGAAATCATAGATGTAATGTTTTCATCAGAAGCTTCTTTGTATATTTTTCCTACATTAACACCAAGTCTTCTCAGACACTCCTGCGAAAAACTTTTATGAGTCATCTTCAAAATCTCGTAACTCTCTGCAGAAAGGTCACCATTATCGACCTGTTTCATAATGTCTATTACTGTACTAATCACACTATCAGCAAACCAATTACCCTTTAGATGTTTCCTCAACAGGGATAATTTTTCTTCTTTATTTTTGGCATTTTTCAGAGCTTTTTTCAATACTTCCTTTTTTCTGTTACGTCTTGCATTTCTTAAATACCCTATAATTCCCATGTTTACCTCCATAACATCATCATGTATTTACATTATTGTCTTTATTAATAATACCCAAAATATTAGGTGAACGTCTATTAACAATTTGATTAATAATTTTTTCAATATCTTTGATACGAGAATCATTTCGTGTTTTAGGTGATAAAGAATTAAATATTTTATTTATCACTGGAAATTTATCAGAATTAATTTCTTCTGCAATTTGTTTCATCTTACTTTCTAGTGATTTTAATTCTTTATCTTTATTTCTATATAATATAAAACTTATATATCTCTCAAAGGGAGAAATAGGAAACTTTCGACCTTGTTTATTAATTCGCTCAACTTGAATAGAAACATCTACTCCTCGATTTATTAATTCAATAACATTTCTTATGTTATCTGACTGAAGGTTATGATCTAATAAATTAGTTTTTCTTTCCATATTATCATGATAAGTCTCATTCCAAATTTCGTTTATGTCACAATATTCAGAAATTGAACATTTTCTAACTTGAGTTTCTGCAGAAATTAGGTATTTTCCTGAGCGCAGTAACATTTCATCTATTTTATTATCTATTCTTCCATCATCTCTACAGCCCATCTTCATCTTCTTATCTTTCAGATCAATATAATCTGTACAAATCAACACTTTTAATGTATCGGGACTAAGTTGCGATATTTCATCATCTTTTAATGGATATTTCTTATTTAATTTTTCTAAAACTTCCAATCCGACAGTTCTAAGTCGTTTATGTATAGGATCATAATATCTATCCAACAGATTAGATTTGTATATTTTTTCACATATACTGTCATAAGTGCGTAGCTTATCATTTGTAGAATATATCCAAAATCCCTCATTTATGGCTTTAGATAATTTATCAGGCTTATTAATTAAATCAAACGCAGAAAGCGCATTATACTCGCTTAATCCTTTTGCCACAAAAAAACATTTTGCAAAATCATCAAGTTTTCCGTTACCTTGAGTTGCCATGCGAAGTTTATAAATCCATAATTGTTGTACCGTTTCCGGAGCATTTAACATTTTATTAATTATACAATCTTCTTTACTATAATATTCAGACAATTTCCCCTTATGTTTATTAACTACATTGTTCATCCATAAAATAAATTTTTCGTCAGATAAATTTTTTATATATTCTAATGGAAATACATTTACATTAAGTAAAGGTAAATATTCATCATAAAATTTTATTTGATTTTGCGTCAATTCTGTGGTTTTAGGATTATTGGGATTACGACTACCTTTAATCATAAAAGCCATTTGATTTAACAGATCTACATCACCCAATTCATATGCTGCTTTTGATCTTTCAGAAAGTTTCTGATCTATATAATCATAAAATTGCATTTCTATATCCGTATATGGAGTATCATTCCAGTAATATTTACGAGAAAATGACCAACTTACTATTGCATTTTTTAAAGTTTCATCCTTAATTCCGTACGCATCACAATGATGATACTGAATCTGACGATCAAGAAACTTTATATAATTTTCTTTATGTAATAGATCGATTCTATTGTCGTTTATCGCTTCCATAATATAAGGTATGGCTTTTTGTATATCTCCCAAACGAAACAGAGGATGGGTACAAAATGAAGAGGAACTTTTATCAACATCTATCGAACTACAAGTATTAATAAATAAATCCACTGCAGCTTTGGGATGTATACCATCAAACAAATCCACCATTGTCCTATAATATTCACCTTTTTCTATACCGTAAATTTGAAGGTCAGGATTGTAAATAAAGCTACCAATAGTTTTACTAGGATATGTGGCTAAATATGTCTTTATAAAATATATCCTACGCTGAGGATCGTTATAATGTTTTTTATAAGGATCTCCATAATTTATTCTATATTTGCTCATTAAAACCAAACGTAAATACAAGCTCTCATTGTTATCTTGTACGGAAATATCTCGCATTTGTTCTAAAAAATGGTGTATAATGCATTTATGTGCAGAAAACCAAGAAGCAACATTTTTTTTATTCCAATCAGAGGATCTGTTATACAATTCCTTTAATCCGCTAAATTCTGGAAAATCCTTGATATCATCATATGTTATATCTTCTTTTACAAGAGAATCAGACACTCCAAATCTAGTCATAAACGATTTATCTTCATCAGTAAGATCGTAGCAACTGCCATTATAAAGCTTATTTATTATTTCAGCTAATTTTTCTATTTCCTCTGTTGATTTTTCATTAATTGATAATTTAGTTTTAGGATATTTACTTTCAAACATATCAATATATCTACGAAACTCACGATACGGATCTTCTACAGTTTGAAGGGCATAAGAAATCTCTTCCGCTTTATCCCATATTCCCATATGTTCTCCTTATTTAAGATTGTTTATCAGCACACTTATATAATAAATTATTCGCCTAAACCCTTACCATTATTTGCTTTACCGGTATTAGAAGTAACTTTTGCCTTATATTCAGGTGTTAAATTGGCATAAACCACCTTTTTAATATCAGACAAATTGATGTTGCAACTTTCACCTTGTTTTGAACCCTTAAAGGTTGGACTTCCACCCCAACCGGACTCCATTTCATTGAGCTTATCAGCTACAGCGTTCAAATCAGCATAACCAACCTCATGCTGACAAATACTAACCTTACGGAACGGTTCGCCTTGCGGTCCGAGTTTCATTGCCGGATTAACTGCAACAACAACCGGAGCAAAAGAATAACCAACATTGGTTGCACATGGCAATGTTGTTTCAACATATGCAACACCTCCGACAACTTCTGTCTTAATTTCACCAGATTTAACACGATCAATAATTCCATTTTGCACTGTTCGGTAATTATTCATTACGCTTTCTTCCACGTTTCCCGTATCAATAAAATCTTTAACATCTTCAATATTTTTCGGTGTTACCATGAATACTTTGATTGATGAAGCCAAAGCTGCTGTTTTATTATCCGGATCAAAAGCTTGTTCTATTGGTTTAGGCCCTTCCCATTTTGCGCCCAAATGCGCATCGTGCTCGTTAATTTGTACTAAATTTTCGTTATATTCTACTGTTTCTCCTTGCAAATAGCGGTCAGCCATCACATAAGCAGCAACCGAATCCAAATCGACACGGTTAGTTACAAAAACCACGTTTTGCCCATGAAATTCAGCAAGCAATTCTGCAGCATTTTCGGCAATAGTCTTTGCGCAGCATTCGTCAGCTTTACCCTCAGTATGCTGTGGGTCAATATTTTTATCGCAAAGTTCAGCTAATGTCGGAACTGTCATTTCCAAACCAATAATTATAAAACCTTGTTCTTTAAGATCTCTTAGCTTAACCATTTCAATTTCACGAACATTTTCTCCTGTTTTCGGGTTCTTCATTGCAGGATTAACATATACAAAATTACTCATTTTACATCCTCTCAATATTTGTTACTATACTTCAAGTGTACCCCCCCCCGATGCTTTTTGTCAAGCATTTTTTAATTTCGATAGCAAACTAAAGCACTATCAAGCTAAATTTATCAACAAGAAAGGAAAATTTGTTTATCGTTACCTCATACATAGCTAAATATCCACAAAGAAGACTCGTATAAATTGCAAAAAAAAAAAACGGTTTATGATGAGCTCAAAATATATTATAGGAGTTAGTTGATGAGAAAAGTTTGTGAGCTTGGTTGTTTTATTCTTCCAAAGTGTGGTGCAGATAAGAAGGAGTTTTTGAGCGCTGTGTACAAAAAGGGTACACAAGCGAAAAAACACCGATTAGATGTGCCACACTTTGGAAGAAGTATGGTGGAAATGCTTGGAGTGCTTGCCATAATTGGCGTGCTTTCTGTTGGCGGAATTGCCGGTTACTCTAAAGCGATGTTTAAGCATAAAATGACCAAACTAACCACAGGTATTTATTATCTGGCAGATAATCTGGATTTGATTTTTTCACACAATGATTATGGTATTAACGATTTGAGCAGTATAATTGTAAAAATGAACATTGTTCCCGACGGATTTACGGTGAAAAATCCAAATTCAAACTCGCCTCAGCTTATTGACCCGTTTGGTCATAATGTGTATTCTCATATATCTTTACCGTATTCCCAAAAGACTGTAGTTTCCTTACAGATTGATAAAGTTTCATATGATGTATGTGTAAATTTTTTATCTCAAAGCACCTGGGAAAATCGAGATTTGTTATTTTTGGGAGTACACCATACCAGTGTATCTCCTGAAAACGCGGCTGAATATGCACAAATGGCTATGTTTTATGTTGCAACAAACATTAATTATATCGGGAATGTGAACAGAGCTGTTGAGCTTTGTACCAATAGCTGTAAATCTAAATCCAGCGAGGAAGGATATTGTTACATATACTTAGTTTATTATATCACAAGGCATTGAGTTTGCGTAAAATTTATCTGACAACACTTAAACATTCGTTTTTCATATCAGAATTTTTGATAGAATAACAATATGAACGAGATTGCTGTATCTTTGCCAAGCAATAGTTTTTCATATCGTTATTTTGTATGGAATAACAATACGAAGAATTATTTTTATCCATAGCCAGACAATTGTTTTTCAAGTCGCTATCACGGATAGAATAACAATTTGCCATAACCAAAGTGGGTATAAAACCGATAAATAAAACCGTAAACAAATATTTCATTTTTTTACTTTCAATAAACTGTAAGAAAACTTATCTTCCGTATCCGTAACCTTTTTTAGCACCATAACTACGGTTGTTGTCCAAAGCTTTTTCATAGCTTTGACGAATATATTTTGCATCTTCATATTCTTTTTGCATACCTTCGCTTAAATAAAGCGAAACCAGACTGTCATAAATCCTGATTTTAGCCTGAAACTTTTTAGCTCTTCCCCACTCTTTATATCTGACCAAATTCAGTGCTTCTTTACATAGCTTTATCTTTTCTTGATTATTCGGGGCTTCACGAAGTTCTGTTTGCATAATTTGATCATATCTGTATTGCTTTTCTTCTTGATCAAGAAGTTTATTTTCTTTATCCTTGTCAAGTTTTTCTTTTTTAAGAGTAGATTTATATTTCATATAATCATAAGCATCTTTGTTGCGGGTTTTTTTGATTATGGAATCAAGCAACGTTAACCTCTCATCAACCGGCATACTTTTCATAAAATATTCCATGCGTTTGGCTGTAATATTAAGCGGATTATGATCAAATTGCCCATCATTGTGTTTTGTCTCTTTTACAATTTGCTTTAAAATTTGAAAGCGATTATATCTACTGTTTGGATTTAATTGTTCATCAATATCATATCGCAAATTATGTAATTCAAGTCTGATTTTAACTTCTTCAATGTTATCTTTTTGAAAAAGAGATAACACACTCTTTATATCTTTCTCAGTCTTATAAAAAAAAGTTTCATCGCAATCAGTTGAAAATTCTTTCAAATCCGAACGCAACACTTCCATTGCCATAATTCTTTTATGCATATATTGCGGAATTTTGGGCATCACCAAAGCCAGATGTTCTTCTCTGGTTAAATCATCTTCATTTTTGATTTCGAATCCTGCCAATTTGTATAAATCAGCCAAAGAATTAGACTTTAATTGAGAATTATATTCATTGCTGATACAATCAGTTACATATTTATAAAAAAGCTGTCTATTTTCAGATTTTTTATTTTTTGCCATTTTAATCTCTCTTACAATTTTTTGACCATCTTGGCAAATGTAATGCCTTGTTCTTCAAACAAATCACCTTCCTGAAAGTAACCGAGTTTTTCATAAAAAGCAACAACCGAAAGCATTGCGTGCATCACAATTTTGTTAAATCCGGCATCTTTAGCTCTTTTTTGGGCATATTCAACCAAAGCACGCCCCACACCCTGCCCCTGACATTTTGGCGAAACAGCAACTTGCATAAGCCTTATGTTTTCATCATCTACAGGTGCCAAAATCAAACCGCCGACCAGTTTGTCATCAAGACTTTCCAAACACCCTATATGCAAATATGCAACTTCTTTATCTCTGAAAGAATCAAGAAATTTCAAGCCCAAAGGTTCAAGCAAAACTTTATATCTTAACTCCACAAGCTCATCATATCTTGATGAACCAAAATCAACATCTATCATTTTTTTCATTTTACTTTCCCCTTAAGCTTACAAATTCAATTGCCTCATTAAAACATATTTTTGAGTTACTTTCAATAATATATTGCTAAAATAAAAAAAATAATTTATCAATGGCAATAATTGAAAAAAGGAATTGATAAAAATGACCGATTTGAAACATATAAGAAATTTTGCCATCATTGCCCATATTGACCACGGAAAATCAACCTTAGCCGATAGGATTATTGAGTTTTGCGGGGGCCTACAAAAACGGGAAATGACCGAACAAGTCCTTGATTCCATGGATATTGAAAAGGAACGAGGCATTACCATTAAGGCTCAAACCGTGCGCTTGAATTATCAGGCAAAAGACGGTAAAACCTATCAGCTTAATTTGATTGACACCCCCGGACACGTGGACTTTTCTTATGAAGTTTCTCGCTCGCTTGCTTCTTGTGAGGGCTCAATTTTGGTGGTTGATTCGACTCAGGGTGTTGAGGCTCAAACCTTGGCAAATGTATATTTAGCCATTGATAATAATCATGAAATTGTGCCCGTATTAAATAAAATTGATTTACCATCATCGGAGCCGGAACGCATAAAACAACAAATTGAAGATGTTATCGGCATTGATGCAAGTGATGCAGTTGAAACATCGGGTAAAACAGGGCTTGGAGTTGAAGATTTGTTGGAAGCGGTTGTAAACAAGCTGCCATATCCCAAAGGTGATGAAAATGCCCCCTTAAAAGCACTTTTAATTGACAGTTGGTACGATTCGTATTTGGGTGTAATTATATTGGTGCGTGTTCATGACGGAGTGTTAAAAAAGAAAACCATTATAAGAATGATGTCAAATAATGCGGTTTACAGTGTTGATAAAGTCGGTATTTTTACCCCTAAGATGCAAGATGTCGATGCTTTATATCCCGGTGAAGTGGGCTTTATTACGGCAAGCATAAAAAGTGTGAGCGATTGTAATATAGGTGATACCATAACCGACAATAAAACTCCTTGTTTGGAACCACTATCCGGCTTTAAACCTTCGATTCCGGTTGTGTTCTGCTCAATTTTTCCTACCGATTCAAGCCAATATGAAGCCTTAAAAGATGCTTTGGCAAAATTGAAATTAAATGATGCCAGTATAAATTATCAAAATGAAAATTCGGCTGCTTTGGGTTTAGGTTTCAGATGCGGATTTTTGGGGCTTTTGCATATGGAAATTATCCAAGAACGCATTGGTCGAGAATTTGACTTGGATATTATCACAACAGCTCCATCGGTTGCATACAAAATCCACTTAACCAACGGCGAAGAATTGATGTTGCATAATCCGGCAGATATGCCTGATTTAAGCACCGTAAACTACATTGAAGAACCTATGGTAAAAGCCACAATTTTAGTTCCCGATAACTATTTGGGTGCGGTCTTAAAACTTTGTACCGAAAGAAGGGGCGAGCAAGTTGAACTGACTTATGTCGGCTCAAGAGCAATGGTAATTTATAACATACCGCTAAATGAAATTGTATTTGATTTTTATGATAGATTAAAATCTATCACCAGCGGTTATGCAAGTTTTGACTACGAACTCACCGGATATCAAGAGTCCGATTTGGTTAAAGTGCAAATTTTAATCAATGAGGAACCGGTTGATGCTTTGGCCTTTTTATGTCACCGAACACAAGCGGAATCAAGAGGAAGACAAATTTGTGAACGCTTAAAAGATTTAATACCCAGACATTTGTTTAAGATTCCGATTCAAGCTGCCATAGGCGGCAGAGTTGTGGCTCGTGAAACAATATCCGCAATGCGTAAAGATGTAACGGCAAAATGTTATGGCGGTGATATAACTCGTAAGCGCAAACTGTTGGATAAACAGAAAAAAGGTAAACAACGAATGCGTCAGTTCGGAAAGGTTGAAGTGCCTCAATCGGCATTTATTGAAGCTTTGCGCATCGGTGATGATTAAAAGATATAAAAACCCGCTTCATGCGGGTTTTTATATGGTGCTCCGAAAAGGACTTGAACCTTCACGGGAAAGCTCCCACAAGTACCTGAAACTTGCGCGTCTACCAATTCCGCCACCGGAGCATTAAGACATTATCTTCAATAAGTGTTTTTTTAATTGATGTCAACTAATTTTTTTATAAAAACACAAAAGCCATATGATTTTTGACATACGGCTTTTATGCTTATAAAAACTTTTTAATCTCCGTAACCTTTTTTACCTTTGTTGGGTAAAACAACATTGGAAGTATTTGATGTTTCCGGTTGTTGACTAGCCTCTTCTGTTTTTACATCTTTTTTATGTAATTTGTCTTTGGTTTTAGCTATCAATTCGGCAACATCAACCGATTGCACATCTTTATCTGTCACTCCCAAATAATCTCTTATAGCATCCGGATTATTGTTTGCTATAGTTCTAATACAATCGGTAGCATATCCGATTTGATACTTATTTTTGCTTTTTATACTTTCTTTACATATACTTAACACATCACCTGCTAATTCTGGTTTAGCTTTTACTATATTTGGTAAGGTTCTTAACACATATATATCATTTACACCCGATTGTAAACCATCTAATACAACATCTAAGCATTTATCTGCTAACTCCGGCTTTGCTTTTACTATAGTTGATATATTTTTACAAGCAATTATTGACGCATAAGCCCAACCAGATTGTAAAACAACCGATGTAGCATCTAAGCATTTATCTGCTAACTCAGGCTTTACTTCTAATATAGCTGATATGTTTTCATAAACTTTGTGTATCATACGATCACTACCTGAATTTACAACCGATTGTAAACCAATTAGTGTGGCATCTAAGCATTTATCCGCTAACTCCGGCTTTACTTCCAATATAGTTGATATGTTTTTATAAGCGCTGTCTAACCCATAAGTATCACTATAACTTACACCATTATCTACGCCCGATTGTAAACTGACTAATATAGCATCTAAGCATTTATCCGCTAACTCCGGCTTTACTTTTAATATAGCTGATATGGTTTCCTGGGCTTTGTCTAACATATAACTATTATTTACACCATTATCTACGCCCGATTGTAAACCAACTAATGTAGCATCTAAGCATTTATCCACCAGTTCAAAATTTTTTTCCAACATTTTAGATATAGCAACATATCCCTCTCTACCGATAGTATCATCTCTAAATTTTGTCTTTATTTGATTAAATATCTTATCTACATACTTAGTAGTGGATAAAACAGGGTGCCACGCTACATACCTATCGAGTTCATAAGTAGGTGATATATCTATACCTACTAATTCATCTCCTTCATAATAAAACCCATAATTTCCCTCTTCTGCTATTTCAGCTTGGGCAAGTTCTATATCAGTATTTTTCAAACTTCCTTCTCTGCTTAAATTTTCCATCCTAGAGTGACGGCAAAGCAACGAAGTCGTTTTTTCAGGTAAAATTATATCTTCTAGCTCACTATTTAAATAAGCATGCGTTTCAACCTCTGTTACATTTTTATAGCCTGATAAATCTAATTGTCTATCCATAACATATTTATTATCATAGTCGTAATCATCATCCCAACCTATCAAGGTATTATTGCTTAAATGGATAGCCGTAATTTGTTCTTTTGATGATGCTGTTAACATATCAAGCTGTTCTTGGCTTGCCGCTTGAACCGTTGTAATATCGTGAAGCTCAGATAAATCTATTGTATCACCCCGTTTTACAATACCTTTCTCAAACAATTCGTTAATATCAAGCATTGTGGGAGAATATGATGTTCCCTGTTTAAGCTCATCTTCTGAGCTTATTGTCTTAAATTCACCATAAGGATAATCTTCTATTGTAAATTGTTCTGTGCCAACACCTTCGTATGTTTCTTTTATTCTTTTCTCCGGTGTGTCAATTTCAGTATCCAGCAATTTTTCTATTTCTTTATTACGATTTGCCATATCTTCCTCCACTTGTTTAAAGCACAAAAGCCATCAAAGGAATCTTTCCTTTGATGGCAAAGTTTATAAAATTTTTCTTAGCAGGGTTTAAATGTGTGTGTGTGTGTG
>JAFTYO010000045.1 GCA_017464685.1 Alphaproteobacteria bacterium | reverse complement strand
TGGGCTTAAATGACCCGTTTACGGGTAAGTAGTAACAATTTGCGTCTGGCAGATTTCGGGTGCCCCGTTTAGGGGGTGCCAGTGGTAAAGGCTTCTAGCCGCATATGAAGAACCACGCGTTTTACGCGTGGGTCTCTTTTTGCATTTAATATTTGACTTTTAGTTGATAATGTTTTACTTTTTTGTACAGATAAAAATTATGATGTTAAACAATTTAAATATTATGAATTATGGAATCTATGAAACCTATCAAAATTACCGGAAAAATTGTCGTTCAACCGGTTGTTATTACTTCTGCAAGAGAAATTACGGCACTGATGTTGATAGAAACAGTTAAAGGATATGAAGAATTTTATTTTTCAACTCCAATTATTTCACAAAAAAACATCGGGAAACAAATTATAAAAAGACAAATGTCTCATATTGCATTGTCTTCTGTCGGCGACTGGGTTGAATTTGATGTTGAGGCAAATTCGGGGTTTTATACCGGAAAAATTGTATGCTTCAAAAACATTACACGCAATTTAGGTCATGTATTATCTGACATACAATAACTCTAAAACAATGTATTATGAAACGTGTTGAAATTTCTAAAGCGGTTGTCAAGGCAAAAGTTGTCAATGTAACCGGTGGCCCATTCCCGACATTGCTTGTGTTGGTAAAGGAATTCTCTTATTGTGAGATAGGAAAAAACAAAACAAGAAAAGTGGTGTTTGATGACTATTTGCATAAAGTATCATTTTCCGTAAGAGATGCAAAATCATACATATCCCACGATTCATATTGCGGTGCTGTAGGTAAAGCTGGCGATCTTGTCGCAGGAGATATAATTGAGTTTACCATCAACAAAGATGGTTATCAACATTATTTCTCATCGTTTAAGTTTGTTGAAACTAAACAGAAATGCCTCAATAATCTTGAGGGTTTACAATTTCTTGTAAGAGAATATGACAAAGATGACGAAGAATAAATTAAACCCCTCACAAAAGCTTGTGAGGGGTTCGTATATAAAAGCGGCTTTTTTGAGAAACCGCTTTTAAGATTAAAAGTTAAATATTGAAGTTATAATCTCCCTCATATGCGTACCAGTAAAGTTTTTCAATTTCTTCAATTAATGGGTAACGAGGGTTAGAACCTGTGCATTGGTCATCAAATGCGAGGGTTGGAAGATCTTCCATTGCTTTTGCGAAATCTTCCTTAGAAACACCCCATTCTTTAATGGATGCCGGAATATTGACCGCTTTTTTAAGTTCTTCAACAGCCTTAATTAAGTTGTCAACTTTTTCATCATCGGTTTTGCCCTTAATTCCCAAACCTTCGGCAAATGCAGCATAAGCGGCTTTGGCGTTCGGATAACGATATTGCGGGAATACGGCTTGTTTTTGAGGGCAATCGGTTGCATTGTATCTGATTACTTGAGAAATCAAAAGTGCATTTGCAACACCATGCGGAATGTGGAATGCGGCACCCAATTTGTGAGCCATTGAGTGGCAAACACCCAAAAAGGCATTAGCAAATGCCATACCGGCAATGGTCGCTGCATGGTGCATTCTTTGACGAGCATTAGCATTGGCCGTATTGTAAGATTCGGGTAAATATTTCATCACTAAATTGGCCGATTCTAACGACAAACCTCTGGTATATTCGGTTGCCATAGATGATACATACGACTCAATTGCGTGAGTAAATACATCAATACCCGATGCAGCACATAAACCTTTTGGCATTGTCAAAACCAAATCTGCGTCAACAATAGCCATAGATGGGGTTAATACATAATCGGCAATTGCATATTTAATGCCGGTTGAGTCATCTGTAATGATAGAAAACGGTGTAACCTCATAACCGGTACCAGATGTAGTCGGAATTGCAACGAGTTCAGCTTTGTTTCCAAGGGAAGGGAACTCGAAAATGCGTTTTCTGATATCCATAAAGCGCATTGCCAGGTCCTCAAACTTGAGTTCGGGATGTTCGTACATAATCCACAAAATTTTGGAAGCATCAATCGGAGAACCGCCACCTAATGCAATAATTACATCAGGCTTGAATGTGTCAATCATTTCTTTCGCTTTGTTGATTGTTGTTAAATCGGGGTCAGGACGAACATCAGAGAAAATTTGATATTGTATACCCAAAGGTGCCAAAATATCAGTAATTTTTGCAGTATAACCCAAGTCAAACAAAGGTTTGTCGGTGATGATAAATGCTCTTTTTTTGCCGGCTAATTCTTTTAAGGCAAGACCTAAACAGCCGGGTTTGAAATAAATTTTCGGTGGAACTTTGAACCACAACATATTTTCTTCTCTTTTTGCAACAGATTTAATATTCATAAGATGTTTTACTCCTACATTTTCACTAACAGAGTTACCGCCCCAAGAACCGCAACCTAAGGTTAAAGACGGTTCAAGTCTGAAGTTGTACACATCACCGATTGCACCTTGTGATGCGGGGCAGTTGATAAGTACACGACCGGTGTGTAATAAATGACCATAGTGTTTTACACGGTCATCGTTGTTTTGGTCTGTGTACAATACGGAAGTGTGTCCGTTACCGCCAAAGGTAACCAAATCTTTGGCAAGTTTCGCAGCTTTTTCATAGTCATCAGCTTTATACATAGCTAAAACAGGTGAGAGTTTTTCGGCTGAGAAGGGTTCTTCAACACCGACTTTGGAAACTTCGCCGATTAAAACTTTTGTTTCTGGTGCAACTTTAATGTCTGCCATAGCGGCAATTGTAGCTGCTTTTTGACCTACGATGGCAGCATTTAATTTTCCGTCAATCATAATTACTTTGCCGAGTTTTTCTTTTTCGGCCGGACTTAAAATGTATGCACCTCGTTTTAAAAACTCAGTTTTAACCGCATCATAAATTTCTTTTACGGCAATAACCGATTGTTCGGAAGCACAAATCATACCGCTGTCAAATGTTTTTGACATCAAAATGGAGCTAACTGCCATTTGGATATCGGCAGTTTCATCAATTACGGCTGGAGTGTTACCTGCACCCACACCAAGAGCGGGTTTTCCTGACGAATAAGCAGATTTAACCATTCCCGGTCCTCCTGTAGCCAAAATGATGTCAACATTTTTGTGTTGCATCAATTTTTGCGTGCGCAAAATACTCGGTTCATCAATCCAACCGATAATATCTTCGGGGGCACCTGCCAATACGGCTTCTTCAAGCATAATGCGAGCAGCTTCAACAGTGCATTTTTTGGCTCTCGGGTGAGGTGAAAAGATAATTCCATTTCTGGTTTTTAATGCAATTAAAGTTTTAAAAATTGCAGTTGATGTTGGGTTTGTAGTTGGAATAACACCGGCAATAACACCAATCGGTTCTGCCAATTTTATCATACCGTTATCTTTATCTTCTTCTAATATACCGCAAGTTTTTGTATTTTTAAATTTGTTATAGATATATTCGGAAGCAAAGTGATTTTTAATAACTTTATCTTCAACAACACCCATGCCGGTTTCTTCTACGGCCATTTTAGCAAGAGGAATTCTTAAAGAGCTCATCTTTAAGGCAACACGGCGAAAAATGTAATCCACCTGTTCTTGCGAATATTCGGCAAATTTTTTCTGAGCATTGCTCACTTTTGCTACAAGTTCATCAATATATTTTTGTTCGGCTGCATCATCTGCAACTTTAACATCGGTCTGAGCCATAATTGTTTTTCTCCATAAATAAATTTCGTTCGGGCTCATAATGACAGATAATTTAAAATAAACAACCTATTTTATAGGCTAAATCAATCAACAATTATTACTAAATTGTTGTAATTGCTAAACCAAACTGTCAGCTTAAGATTGCATATTAAAAAAACAGCATAAAATTTGCTTTGTTTAAGTATAACAAAACCCCTCGCTTGACTGATTGTCAGGCGAGGGGTTTGGGGTTTGTGATAATTTACTATTGAGTATAAAAGCTAATAAATAACAGAAAAAGTAACCGTACCTGTATAAGTTCCGGCATACATACCGCAAGCTCCATCTATTGCTCCTCCAAAATAAATATCACTTCCTTGGATTTTATATGAAACAGATGCGCAAGTTGTTTTGTTTGTTGTTGTATCTGTTAATTTTAATTGATAAGAAGAATCATCTCCACCATGAATCACTATTTGTGCACTATCACCAAAGTCTTCATCTGCAGAACATAATGCCGGAGTTGCACCAGTCATACTAACAACATCATTGGATATTTTTGTCTCACCATCAGGAGTTATCATTGCATATCCGCCACCTTCACCTGAGTTATAGTGTTCAGTAAAAACAATAGTGCCAAAATTTAAGTTCTGAGAGCAGGAGATTGTTGTTGCTTCTATAAGTTCTGCCGTTGCAGAAAATGAACCGCCAACGGCTGTTGCATTCGCATTTGTTGCCATCATCAAAGCCACAGTAGAAAGAAGAAAATATTTTCTCATTTTTAAAAATCCTTTATAAAAATAGTTAAACTTAAAGCAGAAAGGTAGTTGAAAATGCCTTTCTACATCACATCATAAACCGTTTTTTTTTTTTGCAATTTATACGAGTCTTCTTTGTGGATAATTAGCTATTTATGATGTGTATCTTTCAATATCGTCGTTTCTGCGCCTGAGCTTTAGTTCTGGCACCGGTATGATGGTGTTGGAGGCCACACCGCCACATCATTTTTGATTTAAATCTACAAACAGACTCTTTTTACTTGCAAAAAAAAAAACGGTTTATGATGAGCTCAAAATATATTATAGGAGTTAGTTGATGAGAAAAATTTGTGAACTTGGAAGAAGTATGGTTGAGATGTTAGGTGTTCTTGCCATAATCGGAGTTTTATCGGTCGGTGGTATTGCAGGATATTCCAAGGCGATGTTTAAGCATAAACTAAATAAACAAACTGAGCAGTTAAATCAGGTAATGAACGCTGTTGCCACAAATGCAAGAGCTTTTAATAATCTTTCGCAAGTAACTAACACAATATCTTATTTAATTGCAATGGGTGAGATTCCTGATGAGATGATAAAAAACAATGACAGTCAGCATATTTACGATATATTTAATAGTCGAATATATTCACAAGTACAGCCGGATACTGATGAAACTGCATCCACAGGAATGATACGAGGGGTGCATGTTTTATGGATAATCACGCAGGGCTTGGATAGAGGCGGTATGCACAGTTTTGAAATTTGCAAAAATCTTTTTACTGTTATAAAAGAAAACAAAGAAAATATATACTATATGTATACCTCGAGCGGATATAATACAGATGATGCAAGAGCAAGTTCGTTATATGGAGATGCGTACTGTACAGAGAACAAAAAATGTTTAAAAGATTTGACTATTAAGCAGCTTTCTGATGAATGCACAATGCACATAAACGGCAAAGGATCTCCCAGTTTTGCCGTTATATGGAAGTTATAAAAATAACAAGAGCTATTTTTTAGTCCTATGAGTGATAAAATCTTTTATTTTTATCAGCTTTCTTTGTTTTTTTATTTTGTTCTGGCGATATTTTAAATATCCCTCATAACTTACTAATGCAATGGCTGAAACAATAAGAGGTAAAAGATAATAAATTATACGATAGGCAATTAAGGCTCCAAAAAGCATAGCCTGATTTTGTTCTCCGGGGATAATGTTTGAAAACACCAGCTCAAAAACACCCAAACCACCGGGGACCTGACTGTAGACCCCTAAAATTTGAGCAATGATATATGCGCCGATAAATGTGTTAAACGGAATGTCAATAAAATGAATTAAAGTAAAATATAATACCAGTGAGGCCATTAAGATATCAATACTTCCTATAAACACTTGTGCTAATGCCATTTTTATATTCGGCATTTTGAGTTTTATTCCTTTTATTTCAACCGATTTCCGATATAAAACACTGGCTGTTAAATATATAACCAATCCAATCAATGAACCAAGAGCCACAATGGTTGTGGTGATTTTAGAGGCCACACCGTCACCAAAAGCATGATCAGGAGTAATGGAATATCCGATAATAATTAAAAAGAAACAAGCTACCAGATATGTAAATCCGGAAAATGTAATCATCTTAACAATTTCGCCGGTTTTTACGCGCCATCTGGTATATAAACGATATCTGATTGCACCACCTGACACAATGGCATGTCCGGCATTGTTACTTACACTAAATCCGATAAATCCGGCAAAAACCCATTTCCAAAAGCTGAGTTTATGTTTAATATACTTTAGAGCTAAAAAATCGTAAGAAGAAAGAGCTAAATATCCTATAAATGAAGATGAGACAGCATAAATTAAATTTTTATGCGGGATGCTCAGTAATGCATTTTTAATATCTTCAATATTATACTTTGAAAGTTGGCGATATAACATATATACTGCTAAAGCAAAGAAAAACAACCCTGACCAGGAAACAATTTTTTTCAGGATTTTTTTTGTACGATTGCTTGTTTTTACCAACTTTTTATTATTTAATTGTGCCATAATTTCCTCGATTTTGCTTTTTTATGTTTTCATCAATATAAACTCTTACGTCATTACCATATGTTTGACGAATGTATAAAGTTAATTCTGATGGCTTTTCCTTAAAGTTTTCAGCTGCAGATTGCGCTTGTAATAACTTTTCAATTTCTATCAGTTTTTCAACCTCATCTCGTTTCGTCTCTGCATTTTGAGCATCATAAACAGAGGCGATATTAAACAATATATGAGCCATGTATTCATTTTTAGTGTATATTTTCCCTTGGGCAAAAATTTCACCTAATTCCATCATGGCCGGTACATTTCCTTGAGCAACAGCTAGTCTATAATACTTAACAGCATTTCCGTAGTTCTTTGCAATGCCATATCCATTACGATACATAACTGCTAACATATATTGAGCAATATCAAATTTTGCATTAGCGGCTTCTTTTATAAGAGCTACCGCTTTATGATAATCTTGTTCTACAATAAAACCTTTGTAATAAGCATATCCAAGCATAAATTTTGCAGTGTTATTACCTGAATTTGCAGCATCTTTAAACAATCGTATAGCCTCTTCATGTTGACCGTCAGTGTTTTCGGAACTTAAATAGATAAATGCCAAATTGACAGCAGCGTCGTCACTTCCTTGTTCGGCAGCCTTAAAAAATAGTTCAGCTGCTTTTTGATAATTTATTTCAGTGCCAATCCCATTAAAATATAAACTTCCTAAGTTATTTAAAGCTATCGCATTGTTTTGATTGGCAGCCATTTCATAAAATTGAAAAGCTTTCTTATAATCAGTTTGAACCCCATCTTGACCATATAAGTACATATATCCCAAATTTAATTGTGCCTCAAGTCTTCCCTCATTTGCAAGTCTTGTCATTTTTTCTATGGGTGTTTCTTTTTTTGGAGTTGTCTGAGAGGTCTCTTCGTTTGAATTGACAAGCGAATCAATATCATCTATGTCTTTGGTGGAATTGTGTTTTTTAATAAAGGAAAAATTTAAAAACGAAAATATCCCTTTATCATCAGTTGTTTTTTCATCATTATTTTTAACATCAAGTTGTTGTTCAAACTCTTGATCAGGAGCAACTGCAGAGGCTAGATCAATATCTTGAGCAACAGTTATTTGAGAAAACATAATTAATGATATGGTAAATATAAATTTTTTCATAAATAAACCTCTATAAATATTCAAACAACAACATAATAAGGCAAAAATAATCCACTTGCAAGGTAAATATTGTTGTAATTAAATAAATGATATGATATCACAAGGTTTGTAGATTAAAGGATATAAGTTATGGCTGTTGAACCACCGATATATACAATCAAAAATGCACATTTAAGTTTTGGTTTAAATCCGCTTTTCACCGGTGTTGAACTTAATATCAGCAAAGGCGATAAAATATGTCTGGTCGGTCGAAACGGTTCGGGAAAATCCACACTCTTAAAAGTTATATCAGGAGTTATTGAGCCTGATAATGCCGAAATTTTTATTCAGCCCGGTACAAAAATTTCGTATATGCCTCAAGAAGCAGATTTTAGTATGTATAAAACCTTACGAGAAATTGTGCTATCAGGACTTGAAAAATATACGCAAGAACAAGAGTATAAGGCGGATATCTTAATTGAAAACTTGAAGATAATGCAAGACCAATCACCCATGCAGGCTTCGGGTGGAGAATTAAAAAAAGCATCGTTGGCAAGAGCTTTGATATCTGAGCCGGATATTTTGCTTCTTGATGAGCCTACAAACCATTTAGATATTGAAACTATTGAAAAATTGGAAGAAATTATCAATAAATTTCAAGGAGCGGTGATTGTTATCAGTCACGACAGAATGTTCTTAAACAATGTATCTAAGCAGACATTTTGGTTAGACCGAGGCATATTACACTCAAACAACAGAGGTTTTGCTTTTTATGAACAATGGCAAGAGCAAATTTTGGAACAAGAAATTATTGCCCAAAAATACTTAAATAAAAAAATTGAGGAAGAAACAGAATGGTTACACAGAGGTGTTACCGCCAGACGTAAGCGCAATCAGGGCAGGCTTCGTCGTTTACAACAGTTAAGACAAGAACGCAGAGCACAAATTAAGCAAATCGGCTCGGTTAATTTGGAAATTGAATCAGGTGAGTTGCGGTCTAAACTTGTAATTGAGGCCAAGCATATTTGTAAGGCCTATAACGGCAGAGAGTTGGTAAAAGATTTTTCAATTAAGGTAATTAAGGGCAATCGTTTAGGCATAGTTGGTCCAAATGGTGCTGGAAAAACCACTCTTATCAAACTGTTAACCAAAAAACTTGAGCCCGATAGCGGATTTGTTCGTATCGGTAAAAACTTGGAAGAAGCATATTTTGACCAAAATCGCATCACTTTAGACCCTAAAAAAACGCTTTGGAAAACTTTGTGTAATGAAGGTGACCATATATGGGTGAGGGGGCATTATCGCCATGTTGTGGCATATTTGAAAGATTTTTTATTCAAGCCCGACCAAGCTCAATGTCCGGTATCAGCACTTTCGGGCGGTGAAAAAAATCGCTTGATGTTGGCTGTGGCACTTGCTAAGGCCTCAAATTTTTTGGTTTTGGATGAGCCGACCAATGATTTGGATATGGATACTTTAGACTTGTTGCAAGAAGTTTTGGACGAGTATCAGGGCACAATTTTAATTGTCAGCCACGACAGAGATTTTATGGATAAAATAGCAACTTCTATTTTGTATATGAAAGGTGATGGTTCAATTGTTGAGCACGTCGGAAGTTATTCCGAATTGTTGGAAAAGTTGAAAAATATACCGCAAAAAGAGGTTAAAAAAATCGCTCGAGCGAATGATGTGAAAGAAGAAAAAATAAAAAATATCAATAAATTAAGTTATAAAGATAAACGATTACTTGAAGTTCTACCACAAGAAATTGAAGAATTGGAAGAAAAAATTTTGCAAATTGAAAATACACTTTCAACAGATACGGAGCTTTATGTAAAAGATGCGAACGAGTTTGATAAATTAACGGCTCAGCTTGAAGAATATAAAGCCTTAAAAGAGGAAAAAGAAATCTTATGGCTTGAAATTGAAATTAAGGCGGAAAAATTGGAAAATTAGTTATAATAAAGGAAATGATTTATAATGATTACAAAGAAAACCAGAGAAGAATTAAAAGAACTTATTGAAAATAACAATATTAATGCTCTTGTGGAATATCTTGACGAATATCGTGCCGAAATTGCTGATGTTAAGTATATTCTGGATTCTTTTCTGCGTATAGAAAAAGATTATACAAAAACATCATCTCAATCTTATGTTAATACAGATTATCAAAAATTTTATAACGAATATATAAGAGCATTATATATAGGGTTAAAACGTGGAGTAGTACCAAACACACCGGAACAAAGAAAAAAGGTAGAAGAGGTTATCTCTGTATCGACCAGTCTTGATACTTATGCAAATTCAATAGCTCTGCCATTATATACTGCACGTTATTATACTCAAATGTACAATAACAATATAAGTCCTTATATAGATAAAAAACGGAAATTATCCAAAATTATGATATGGCTATAGCCCGAGGAAGTAAAAAGGCTATATCAGAAAAAGAAAAATTTATTTCAAAGTTACAAATTTTAACACATGAATTAAATTATTATAATGCAGATTATGATTTAGAACATTTTATTACCACAGTTTCAAATCGTGTAGATAATGATAATTTTTCTATATTACTTGATGGACCAGAAAATGCAGGTATGAAAGAATTTGCAGAAAAATTATTGTCTAGCATGAATAAAAGATACGAATGCATCAGTTCTCATCATTTAAATGCACGAGGAAATTTATTAAAAGTATTAAACGACAATCAATATCATGATTTAATATATACAATATAGATACATGTTTTAATCTTTATAATAGGTTTGAGGACGATAAAGATTTTGTAACTCAATCAAATACAGAAAATTTAATTAATGTAATATCTAAAAAAACACAATCTGTTATCTTGATAGTAAATGATATTTCTAAGTTGCCCGAAAATTTACTTGATGCATTTGTTATAAAAATCAGATTTGATTATATGAACAGACAGCAAAAACAGTTAGCATTGCAAAAAGTGTTTGGCTTACAAGGTATAAATGAGTTAGATGATGTTAATGGCTTAGTCTATGCAGATTTTTTGCAGTAAAAGATAAAACGACATTGTTAAATATTGTTGATAAAAAAGATATAATAAAATTGCTAAAAGAAGAAGCAGACAATAAACCCAAATTTCTTACATATAGTGCTCCTGTTTCTTTTTTTGATATAAATTTAGTTAATTCAAATGTAGACCTAATGGAACTGACTGCAAAATTAGAAAAATCATCACTGCCATTTACAGTGCTTATATCTGGTCCTGCGGGTACAGGGAAATCGTATTATTTAAGATATTTAGCACATAGAATAGGTAAAAATGTTATTGAAAAGACAGCGGCAGAATTGTTTTCAAGGTATCAAGGGGAACCAGCAAAAAATATTTTGAATCTTTTTAAAGAAGCAGAAGAAAAAAATGCTGTTATTATTTTTGATGAAATTGATAGTTTTTTATCTGATAAGCACCTTATAAGGAGTCCTCATGAAGCTAGACTGGTTAATGAATGTTTAGTTCAACTTGAAAATCATCCTTATCCGATTGGAGGAACAACAAATTATCTTGAAAATATGGAAAAAGCTTGTATTAGACGTTTTAAAATTCAGGCCAAATTTGATTATCTCAGAAAAGATCAATATGCCTATGTGTATCGTAAAACATTTGGTTTTCAACCTCCTAAAGATATTGAACAATTGATGAAACTAACACCGGCAATTTTTTCATTAGCAGCAGAAAAGGTGAGTTTGGAAAATGTTTCATCTGATGAAAAACGTGTGTTTGAAATCTTTTTAGGTGAGGCTAAGAAATCGACAGTCCGCAATATACTGGAAGAAACAGATAAAACTTATGAAAACATATTGATAAATAATGCAGCTCTTTATACAACACCTGTTTCTGATAATTATAATAAGATTTTAACAGGATTTGTGAAAGTCATAACGGATACAGGACATGGATCTGGCTTTTTCATTAGTAATGATGGTTTTATATTAACCAATAAACATGTCGTTAAAGAAGAAAAACTTGTAACAATTGAACTATTTTCAGGACGTCAAGTTGCTGGCGAAGTTATTCGAACAAATAGCTTGGATATTGCTCTTATTAAAATTTCAGCAGAAAATAAAGTCTATTCCATGCCTATTAGAACAAGAGAGATTAATATTAGTTCAACAGTATTTAGTTTCGGTAATCCAGGAAATAAGAATCAAGTTTTATCAAAGGGATGTATAACTAGATATACTAATGTTAACAATACTCAACGTATAGAAACAGATTGTTTTATGGATTGCGGTTCAAGTGGAGGGCCTTTGCTTGATGAATATGGCAATGTTATCGGTGTGAATGTCGAAGGTTGGACAAAGGGAAATGCTAACTTAGGTATCAACCTTCATCTTTCAATCAATGATGCATTAAGAGTTTTAAACATTAAAGTAAAAGAAGCAGATAATATAAAATAAACTATAATGATGATTTATCTTCATCGGGATAAAATTTATCGTAAATTTGTAAATATGCCACAATTTGAAATACGGCCAACATTGCGTGCATTAAAGACATTATCAAAATTGAAGATTTTAATTCAATAAAGCTGACAAAGAGAGGTAATACACCAAAAATAATAAATATGGAAGTGATGATTTTTAAGTAATTTCCTTTAACTTTGGCATAAGCCGAAACTATGGAATTATCTTTCTTGTCAATGGTAGCAACCCAAGCAAAGCCGGGGATAAAAAAGGAAACGCTTAAAAGAGTTGTTGTCCCTAAATAAATAACCAGTTTCAGATACGGGTGATTTACCATAAAGCGATAAGCTTTTTGTAAAGCATAATAAATATCAGGAAAACCTACCAAGCCTCGCCCGATTTTGTAGATAATGTGAAAAAACATTTTTCCACATATAAGAATACATAAAGATAAGGCAGTGATTATGATAAGCTTGATGAAAGAATCAACGATTTTTTCTTTTGTAATCAATGGCTTGTTTTGACAATATAATGCAACGAATAAAAAATAAAAAGCATAAACATACATAACATACAAAAAACCGAAAAACGGATTTTTAAGCGGTATGTTAAGTGCTGCCGGCAGGTAAGAGCCGATGAAAGAAAGAAATGTCATAAACACCAGAATTGCTTTATTGTTGCCGATAAATTCAAGAGTATCAATAAAAATTTGGCGAACTGACATTTCTTTTTTCATAATCAAAACCTATTTTTTGTTGTTTTCCATAAATTTTTCAAGCCAATGAATGTTATATTGTCCGTCAATATATTCGGCCTGAGAAATAATTTCCTGATGCAAGGGTATGGTGGTTTTTACTCCCATAATTATACATTCTTCCAAAGCTCGGCGCAAGCGCATCAGAGCACTGTTACGAGTTTTGCCATGAATGATAAGCTTGGCAATCATACTGTCATAATATGGCGGAATGGTATATCCGGAATAAATTTCCGAATCAACCCTGACACCTAAACCGCCGGGTGCGTGCCACTCAACAATCTTTCCCGGACACGGTGCAAAAGTTTCAGGGTCTTCGGCATTGATACGACATTCAATGGCATGACCGTTAAAGATTATATCATCTTGAGTGTAGCCAAGGGCAGCACCGCTTGCAATACGGATTTGTTCACGAACTAAGTCAATTCCGGTGATGGCTTCCGTAATAGGATGTTCTACTTGCAAACGGGTATTCATTTCCATAAAATAAAACTGACCGTTTTCATACAAAAACTCAAGTGTGCCGGCACTTGTATAACCTATTTTTTCAATTGCTTTTCTGACAATTTCACCTATTTTTTTGCGTTCTGCATCATTAAGGGCGGGGGACGGACATTCTTCAATTACTTTTTGATTGTTGCGTTGAATGGAGCAATCTCGTTCGCCTAAATGTACGACATTTCCGTATTTGTCGGCCAAAATCTGCATTTCGATATGGCGAGGATTTTGTAAATATTTTTCCATATAGACAACATCGCTTGTAAACGCCGCTTTTGCTTCCGCTCTGGCCATTGTGTAAGCTTCAGAGAGTTCATTTTCATTAAAGGCAATTTTCATACCCTTACCGCCACCGCCGTCTTTAGCTTTAATAATCACGGGATAACCGATTTTTTCAGCCCAAGAAAGAGCATCTTCCAGGCTATCAAGAGCAGGTGAACCGGGGGTAACCGGAAGTCCGGCATCAATAGCGGCAATTCTGGCGGTAATTTTATCACCCATAAGACGCATCTGAGCCGAAGTGGGGCCGATGAAAGCGATACCGTGTTTTTCAACCATTTCGGCAAAGTCTGCATTTTCGGATAAAAAGCCAAACCCCGGGTGAATAGCATCGGCACCGGTGATGTGAGCGGCGGTAATAATTGCCGGTTTATTTAAATACGAATCGGCAGATTTTGCCGGACCGATACACACAGCTTCATCGGCTAAACGCACATGCATGGCATTTGCATCGGCTTCAGAGTGAACTGCAACTGTTCTGATACCCATTTCTCTGCAAGCACGATGAATTCTTAAAGCAACTTCGCCACGATTCGCAATTAAAACTTTTTCAAACATAAAATTTTCCTATTTTTATTATTCAATTACAATAAGCGGAGCGCCATATTCAACCGGATCGCCGGCTTCAACCAAAATTTTGGTAACACGACCGCTTTTATGAGCTTTAACCGGATTAAAGGTTTTCATAGCTTCAATCAAACAAACTGTAGCACCAATTTCAACCGTATCACCGAGGTGAACATAAGTATCTGCGGTAGGGTCGCTTGAAAGATATACAACACCGACCATTGGAGATTTTACGGCATTGGGATTGTTTTCATAGTTTTCCTCAGTACTTTGGATAACAGTTTCTTCTTTAGTTTCAATAACGGCAGGTTGAACAACCGGAGCAGAAGCCTGAACAAAGGAAGGGACAACAGAAGCTCCGCAGTTGCGAGATAAAGATATTCGGCAACTTTCATCTTCATATTCAAGTTCGGTTAAGTTTGTTTTATCCAAAATTTCAGCCAATTTGCTGATAACTTTTGTATCAATAGGATTTGACATTCTTATTCTCTTTCAAAAATTTAAAAAATCAGTATGATTCATAGACCGATTTTTGCAAAATTACAACAAAAATCGTCAACTTGTTAAACGCTAAGCCGATTGAGATGATAAAATAAATGTATTTTATCTTTATTTTAGTATTCTTGTTTAATATATTCAGGCGGGATAATACCATATTTTAAGACAATCATATAATGTCTTATGATGGCATATAGTTTTTCGTTTTTTATATCAACTTTATGCCAATCAAGTGGTGAAAAATCGATTTCATCTGGCGTAACCTGATAGAAAACTTCATTACATCCTTTTTCATCAGAGCCGTTTTTACACCAAATTGATTCAACCAATCCGTCTTTAATTAGCTCATCTAAATCAAACGAGAACAATTCCGAAGCTTTAACAATTTTTTCTAATACAGGGTCATTATGCTTAAATTTTATTGTTTCGGTTAGGCAGGATACAGAGCGAGAACGGCCGTAAAATGTACTTTCCAACCATTTGATAATGTCCTCTTTTTTATCCGAACTGGCACGATGAATATAGGGCTTTAAATCTCTGTTTATTTTAGATATAGAAAGTAAACCGTCTTTTTTTACCGTGTTAACCTTTGGAGCATAGTGATAAAGCTTCATATCTGTTCTTCTTTGTTGTTTATTTTTAATTTCATATGTAATTTTAGAGAAAAATAAGTTTTTCTATCTTTTGTTATAAAAACTATGATAAAACAATATCAAAAATTTATCAATAAAAAGGATAGAATTTTTAAGTTCTATCCTTTTTTTGTGTTTCTACCAGAATTGATAATTTGTTTTATATCCTAACGACAAGCCGACAGTGGTATCACTTCTTGATTTTTGAGCTCCTCTGGTTTTTGCCAAGTGATAATTTACAAACGGAGCAAACGATAAACCGTTTACAATTTCAACATCTATACGATTATTGGTTTCAAGTTCATATTTATAATCGGTGCGCTCATATTTATCATATTCAAAGAAATGACGATAATATCCGTCTGATACAAATTTCATATCTTCTTTGATGTCATATTCAAACTTATAACCGATTTCGGCACCGGTTTTCATATTGGTATCGCCGTATGTAAAATCTGCTTCTTCAACAAGTGCAGCATATAATTCTTTAAAGTGTTTGCCTTCATAAAGTTTCAGACCTGCTTTACCACGCA
Source organism: Alphaproteobacteria bacterium (assembly GCA_017464685.1). Taxonomy (GTDB): domain Bacteria; phylum Pseudomonadota; class Alphaproteobacteria; order RF32; family CAG-239; genus JAFTYO01. The sequence goes on along the minus strand of JAFTYO010000045.1, from coordinate 12,685 downwards.
AGATTTTTGTTCGATAATCATCACCGTCTTCAGCGGTAAATGTGGTAAATTCGGTTTGATAACCAAGGCTTACAAACGGACCGATTATACCTTCTTTAAGCTCCCACATTTTTTTGGTAAAATCTGTCGTAAACAAAATTTTATCGGCATTTTCACTTTCGGTTGTTTCGCCGTCTTCTGTGGTTTTGCTCTCGCCATATTCCATAAACAAACTGTTAAGCCAAACCATATTATCGGTTGCATACTCTATATTACCGTCAAAAATACCGGTGAAAACTTCCTGTTCATCTGAACTGAAAGTTCCCGGATAATTATCTTCTTCGTCTTTATTGGTAACACTGTTTTGATTATATTGGAGCGCAATACGATTCAAATTTGCCTTCAACGAGCTTGTTGCTTCTTCAACAATATCTTGTCCGTTATCGGCCATAGCACATATTGCCGGAAACATAAACACTCCGGCAAGTAACACACTGTAAAATTTTGACATTTGATTCCCTTTCAAGTTTAAACGACTGCGGAAAAGGATATATTATATTATGTTACAATAAAGCTTTTTTTTCAACTTTATAACAACATATTATTTATCAAAGACAACTTTATAGGCAATTGCCAGTTTATCTTTTGGTCCTATAATCGGTTTGGGTGACATAATTTCCCAACCTCGGTTTTGCATAATATCAAAATAGCGCTTATAAATATGCAAAATAAATCTCAAAGGACGGGTGGCTTTTTTATCAACGGTTTGTAATATTTCAAATGCAGTTTCAAAATCTGATGCGGCAAAGCGAGCTAAAATTTCTCTGACTCCAATCAAATTTTTATCCGTAACCGCCGTTAAAGGTTCAGTTGATAAGATACCTGCTTGCTTTAAGAGTTCGATAGGCATATAAAGGTGCCCGTTTTGTGCATCTTCTTTTACATCTTTTAGCACATTGGTTACAAACATTGCTCTACCAAAGCTTTGCGCTAATTGGCGTTTTTTTTCTTCTTCCAAAATTCCCATAATTGAAAGAGTTATATAAGCCGGAATTTCTGCCACACCATTGCAATATTGATAAAATATTTCATAATTTGGAGCTTTCAGACTATTGGGAAAATCAAGCAAAGCCGCATTTAAAATTTTAGTAAAATCTTCTTTTTTGATTTTGAAGCGCATACAATTTTTATAAATTTTCCGCCCGATATTGCTTGCCGGAACTTTTTTATCATAAATATTAATAAGTTCTTGTTGCCATGCATTTAAAATTTCTAACTTTTCCGCATCATCTAAATTACCGTCAACCACATTGTCAATATGCTTACAAAAAGCATATAAAGTATAAATAGCTTCTCTTTTGGCCTTCGGTAAACTTTGCATACACCAAAACATTGTAGCTTGTGATTTTCTTACTAATTTTCCGATAGAATTCATCTAAACACCTTTTACATTTAATGTTCTAACTCTTGTAAATAAACATTTTAAAATAGCATATACCAATATTTTATTAAGTCAATCTTTGTAAGGTTTAACGGCTCTTTTCTTTTGATTTTATCAATGTAAACATTTAGCAATTTCATAAAATAGCACACCTTAAATCGCAACTTTGTATTACGAATTAGCATCGGTAAAATTTGCGCATCTTTTAAAAATCCGCATAATCTGGTTAATTGGTTTTTATCATTAAAAGATATCAATGCAGCACACATTGTAAGTGAAGCAAAAGGCATATAAACTGATACATTCAAATTGTTTAAAACCATAATCATTCTGGCTATTGAAGATGAAAAAAGTTGCATAAAATGTAAGTTATTATCTTTTTGTAAGACCAATTTTTTAAATGAGGTTACCATATCAGACAATAATGAAAGAGAAATATTTTCCTTGATAAAAGCCTGTTGTAATTTGGCTGTTAAATTATTTTTTAATGCACAGGGCTTAAAAATTTGCCGATACAGCAAAGAAAACTTTTTAAGCTTGATTTCAGGGCTTATTTGTTCATTTTGTGCCGATTTTACCCCCGATTTAGCAAAACATAGATACAACAAAATAATGTTTTGTTGACTTTTTGGTACCGATTTTATGATATATTGTTCGAACAATGCAAAAAAATTATCCATTAATTTGCTCCAACCATATGCCTAAATCTTTAAGAGCTCGCTTGCAATAAAATTCTTTGCGTTCCATACCTTTTAATTTGCGTTTTTTACCATTTGGTGTAATTTGCAACTCAATATCCGGAAAAAGTCCGAAGTTTATATTCATTGGTTGATAATTTTCTATGTCCGTATTATCGTGTAAGTGCTTTAACATTGAACCTAAAGCCGTTGTATAAGGAGGTAAAACAGGCTCTTTATTGTTTATCAGACAAAATGCAAAATAGCCCGCAAGCATACCGATAGAGGCACTTTCAACATAGCCTTCACAACCTGTAATCTGACCGGCAAACATAATATTAGGTTGTTTTTTCAGCCTTAAAAATTTATCCAATAGTATCGGACTTTTAATAAAGGTGTTTTTATGAATACCGCCAAACCTTGCAAATTCGGCATTTTCAAGCCCTGGAATCTTTTTAAAAATCCTTTCTTGTTCGCCATATTTGAGCTTGGTTTGAAATCCTACCAAATTACGTAATGTGTCCTCTTTGTTATCTTGACGAAGTTGTACAATGGCAAACGGCTTTTCAGAACTGTTAGGATTGGTTAAACCAACCGGTTTTAACGGACCGAAAACAAGTGTATCGAGACCTCGCTCTGCCATAACCTCAATGGGCAAACATCCGTCAAAATAATTAGGCTTTTCAAACTTGTGAAATTCAACTTTTTGAGCTTTTAACAATTCATCAACAAAATCATAATATTGTTCTCTGGTCATTGGACAGTTGATATAATCTTTGCTTTCACCTTTATCATAGCGAGACTGATACCAGGCTTTGGAAAAATCTATACTTTCGGTATATACAACTGGAGCAATGGCATCATAAAACGAAAGTGTTTGATGGTCGATAATTTTTAACAAATCTTGTGCCAATTTTTCAGAAGTTAAAGGTCCTGTGGCAACAATGCACAATCCATCGTTAATATCGGGAAGTTTTTCAATTTCCTGATGCACAACTTCAATATTAGGGTGATTTTTGAGTTTATTGGTAATAAATTCAGCAAAAGTTTCTCTGTCAACTGCCAAAGCTCCTCCTGCCGGAACTTTTGAATTTTCAGCGGCGTTTAGTATCAAAGAATCGAAACGACGCATTTCTTCGTGCATAAGCCCTACAGCATTGTGCTCAAAGTCGTCCGAACGTAACGAGTTTGAGCAAACAAGCTCGGCAAAATTTTTGCTTTTATGAGCAGGAGACATTTTTAAAGGTTTCATATCATAAAGTTTGACTTTTATACCGCGTTTAAGAAGTTGCCATGCGGCTTCCGAACCTGCTAATCCCGCGCCTATAATTGTTACCGTTTGTGTCATTTTTCTTCCCGATAAATTAAAAAAACTTTTTGTTTTGTAGCTTTTTTTTCCCAATTTGTAAATAATTTTTTAAATGTATACGTGTTATTCTGACATAAGTTGTTTTGTGAGGTTAATTTATGAATAAATTAAATTTAAGTTTTGCTCTTGTGCTTTTTTCCTTGAATGCTTACGCTCAGGGAGTGCCTGATCTGTTAGATTCAAAAGAAAAACAAATCATCATTTCTGATGAGTTAAATTTTGACGATGAAAAAACAGATGCATTTGGTGATGAAATTAAAATTAAGCCGCAAATTATTTCTGAAAAAGGTTCGTCATCGATTGTAAAAAATAAGAAAGAAGAATCTTCACTTGATGATACTTTAAAGCTCAACACGAGAAAATCTTTGACTGATAACCTAAAAGAAAATGCTGATAATGAAGAACAAACAGCAGATTCAACAACTTGGATCGGAAGCGGCTATAATGCATTAAAAGAATTTGCCGGTAAAAAAAGAGAAGAAAAGGTTAATCCTTTATCTGAGATGTTAGAAGAAAGTAAAGGACAGAACAAAAAATCAAATGTCTCTGTTTTTGATATATCTGGTGTTATGCTTAGAATGAACCTTAAGCAAGCAGAAAATGCTTTGAGTAAAATCGGATATAAAAAAATCAGTCAAAAAATGGATATCCCGAATTTTATCAAATGGCGCAATGAAGAAACTTGTCGTAATAATGGTATTGTTGGTTATGAAAGACTTAATAATTGTGTGATTGAAATTGCTAGGAGAAACAGTCATGAATATGTTTCTCAAGTTGAATTTAATAAATTTGATACTAAAGAGAGTATGATGATATTTTTAACCAGCAATTTTACCGGAAATAAAATTTACAAAATTACATATCGTACAGAGGCTGCAAATGTAGCCGGAAACAGTGCAAAAGCACTATATTTGCGTAATATTAAAGTTTATGATTTTTGGAAAAAAATCAACCAAAAATATGGTGAACCGGATAACAAACAAGATGTTATATGGGGGCTTGGGAGCAATAAGCCATATATGAAAGCAATTACAGGGGCTTTGCTTTTAGAAGATCCAATGTTAAAAGAGCTTGATTATACCCGAATGTCACGTGAAGACCAACGTTTTATGAATACTGATTTATACACATTTTAAGGAAAATAATATGCCTGATAATTTTTCATCTACACAAGTTGCAGAACTTATTTGTACACGCATAAGTCATGACTTAATCGGTAATATAGGAGCTGTATCAAATGCAGTTGAATTGTTGGATGATGACCCTGAAAGTGTAGCAGATGTTAAACCTATTTTAGAGATCAGTTCAAAAGTTTTATCTGACAGGTTAAAGTTTTTTCGTCTCGCCTTTGGCCTTAGTAATGCTGTTGTTAAAAATATTGAAGAATTAAACGCAGTTGCACAAAACTATGTGCAAACTATTGGGAACAGGAATTTTCCCATTAATCTGGATTTACAAGTTAACACACCACAAATTTATAAAATTGTACTCTTAGGTATAATGAGTTTAGCAGATATATTTATTAAAGGCGGAAAAATATTAATAAAAGAAAATTCTACAAACTTAATGTTTGATGCTACATCAGATTTTGCGCTTTCTAAAACAAAATTGCAAAATATACAAAATGTATTGCGAGGAGTATTACCTGATGAAAATCCGGCGCTGTATGCTCCAATCGTATATTTAAAAAATATATTAAAAGATTTTAACGCAAATATAAGAGTTGAATTTACCGATTATAAAGCAATACTACAAATTGCTTAATTTGATTGTATGCATTGATATCGTTTTTTATTTTTAATATTCATAAGAAGTATTATGTACTTTTATATATTTTTAGCTATCTTATCCGTTTTTGCACTTATTCCCAAAGCTCTGACATATTTAAGTATTGCCGCTTTCTACCGTTTCACCAGTCTTGGAATTATAACTGTCTAATTTTTCTTTAGATACATCAATTCCAATAAAAGTCTTGTTTTTTAATTCTGTCAAGTTATAACCTCCTTGCTTATGGTACTTAACTTTCAATTGTTAACGTACGCGTATGTGATACGGTACAAGTACCCTATCAAGTATCCATGTTATTAAAGTGGTGGAGAACATAATGACTACGAACTTTTAGTTCCGTTCCGGCTCGTTCTTCCGCCCTTTTTTCTTTTATCACTTTTTCAACTTGATTATAAGTATTTTTTATTAACAACTCCGGCACTTGATACCGGAGTCCGCCACATAACTATCATACCATGGCTTGACCATGGGGAGGTGGATTCCGGTGATAATTATATTATTATGTTTTAACACCTCAAAGATGACTAATTATCCACAAAGAAGACTCGTATAAATTGCAAAAAAAAAAACGGTTTATGATGAGATGTGAAAGGTGGATTTTCCCCTTTCACATTAAGTTTAACTATTTTTATAAAGGATTTAAAATTATGAGAAAATATTTTCTTTTATCTGCCGCAGCTTTGATGATGGCAACAAATGTAAATGCAAGTAGTGCACCTGAATATGCTGATGTTAAGGTTTCCGCAGAAGTGGAAATTGCACAAAAAATTGATTGTACAAATGTAGATTTCGGTACAATCATTTTAAAATCAGATAGAGGTAGTGAATATGTGATGATGAACCCAGATTCTGGAAATAACAGTAAATCTTCTGGTATTTTTTCTTGGAGTGGAGGAGAAAATGCGAATTGTGGTGCTAGTGCTTCGGGAATAAGTCTTTTGGGAGATGAAGAATTCATAGAACTTGCCAACACTACAAATAGTTCTTCTTTGTCTATTACTTTTGAACCACAAATGATTGATGGTTATATTGGTGGTACTTTAAGATTTCCTTTAGATAATGAGGAAGATTCAGAGTATGTTTTGGCAGGTACATATGTCGGTAGCTTTACGGTAGTGCAATATCCGGAAGAATAAAACACCATTTGAAAACCGGAGTTTTTCAGCTCCGGTTTTCTACATCTCATTATTTTCTTTTATAAGCATATCTCGTTCGGAAATCAGGCTCAAATAGTGTTGATAATCTTCATCTGTGGTAGTGTCTTTTTCAAGTTTTAACCTATATTCATTAATATCCTTATTGAGTTCCTTAATCTGAACCGCAATCATCAAGCCATCTATTTGTCTTTTAAGTTCATTAATTCTGGGATTTTGTGATTTTAGCATACTTACTTCCCATAATGAATTGAAATCTTTCTCAAAATTGATTTTTAATAATTCAATCAAATTTTCCGATATGATGTCTGAATTTTTATGAAAAATATCAATAGTAAACTGTAACATATTGTAAAGTTTAAATTTTGTTATATCAAACATCAAAATCTTTTCTTCAAAATCTCCGATTAGCTCAGGATAGACAATCATTGACGCTAAAATAAACCTGATATCAATATCATTAAGCGGAGGTTTTATAGATGATGATTTTCTTCTATAATTTACTGACTTTGCCGAATATTCTCTTAATGTACCTCTGCCGTAGGTTTCATAAATTCTTTTTTGCATTTCCTGCACATAATAGTTCTTAACTTTTTCATCACCGATTTTTGCTACTTCTTCCATCAGTGTCTTTTCAATTAGAGCTTTTTGTTCGGGTGTTGATGCAGGTTTATCTTTAGTGTTTTTATCCCATAAAAGTTGCATCAAAGGGGTTGTATTTTGCATTAAGTTTAAAAATTCATCTTTACCTTTGGCTTTTAAAAATTCATCGGGGTCCATTTTATCGGGTAAAAACATAAACCTCAAAGAATATCCGGCTTTTAAAATCGGCAAAGCTCTTTCAACAGACCTTAAAGCTGCTTTTTGACCGGCATTATCACCATCAAAACAAAGTATGGGTTCGGGAACAATTTTCCAAGCCTCCTTAATTTGGTCTTCAGTTAAGGCTGTTCCCATTGGGGCGGCAGAATATGAAAAACCGAACTTATCTAAAGCAATTACATCCATATATCCTTCACAAATGATAAAGTTTTTGGCTTTATATCCTTCATCACGGGCAAAATTTATGTTGTAGAGCATTTTTCGTTTGTTAAACACCGGTGTTTCCGGCGAATTAAGATATTTGGGCTGACCGTCACCCATAATGCGTCCGCCAAAAGCAATAATCTGACCTTTTTTATCACGAATGGGTATCATTACTCTGTCACGGAAAAAGTCGTGCGAAGTTTGACTTTTGTTATCCGGAGTGGAAATTAAACCAAGCTCCGACATATCGTGCTCATTAATACCTTTTGAAGATAAATAAGCTTTTAATCCGTTATTATTAGGGGCATAGCCCAAGCGAAACTTTTTAATCAGCTCATCATCCAGACCTCTTGCATAAAAATATTCAAGCGCCTTGGCACCAACCGATAAATAAAGGTTTTTTTCATAAAATGCTGCCGCAAGTTCCATAATTTCGTACAAACTTTTGCGTTTTTCCTGTTCGGCGGAACTTTCTTTGGAAAACTTTGGTATTGAGAGACCTGCTCGGTGTGAAAGCTTTTCCAATGTATCCATAAAAGGCAAATGGTTAGCTTCCATTTCAAACTTAACAATGTCTCCATGTGCTCCACAACCGAAACAATGATAAAACCCTTTGGCCTCGTTTACGGTAAATGATGGTGTCTTTTCATTATGGAATGGGCAAAGACCTAAGTATTCACGACCTTTGCGAGTGAGCTTTACTTTTTGGGACACAACATCAACAATTGAAATTTTGTTTCTGAGTTCATCCAAAAATTTTTGCAAATCAGTTTCCATAATTTTTGTTTAAATCCTTTTAGGACAGTAAAGACTTAATAACACTTGAGGCCTTACCGAAATCAAGCTGTCCGGCATAATCTGCTTTTAAGGAAGCCATAACTTTTCCCATATCTTTAATACTTGTGGCTCCAACAGATGCTATAATTTTTTCAATTACGGATTTAACCTCATCGTCAGTTAATTGCTTTGGTAAAAAAACCTCAATTATTTTGATTTCAGCTTGTTCTTTTTCGGCTAACTCCGGACGATTGACTTCAAGATAAATTTTTGCCGATTCTGTTCTTTGTTTTATCATGGTTTGCATCATAGCCAAGAGCTCTGTATCATCGGCTTTTTCTTTACCTTTTCCTCTGGCTTCAACATCTTTTTCTTTTAAGCCGGCAATTATCATGCGAACAGCCCCGACAACGAGCATATTTTTTTCTTTCATTGCATTTTTTAATGTGTTTTGTAAATCATCTCTTAACATTGTTTTCTCCTAAAATTATTTTTTATTTTCAAAATTTACATATATTGATTTTGCATGTATTGTCGGATTTATCACTATTGTTTTAAACAAAATGTGATATCCTGATTCTAATCTGGGTAAAGATAAATTTTCGGTTTTGCTTAACAATAATCTTCCGTTTTTATCAAAAATATCTATTTTTACGGGAGGAAGTTCAGATATATATTTGCCAACATTGGTTACCATTCCGCTAATTTCTATTTTCGAAACATTATTTTCAATATATTCTCTGGTCTTAATATTATTAAATTCCAAGTTTGTTCCGTATGGTATACTTGAGATATTGATTTTTGAATATACATTTTCGGCATTGGGAAAAAGACGCACAACATCATAACGAAAAGCAAAGAGCAAAATAGCAATAGAAAACAAAACAAAAGCTAATAAAACAACATTTACTATATAATTTGTTTTAGCAGACATTTTGGTTGTTTTTTTTTCAATTGGAGTGATAACAGGCTTTATAGGCTCTTCAGTAAACAAATTATCTGTTTGTTTTGATACTTGATTAAACATTTTTTGAATGTTTTTTGGAGAAGTGACAACTTTTTTTAATCCATCTTCCGGATAAGCAGTCCAAATTTCCAAACATTCGGAACAACGCATTTTAAGCCCATCATCACCGATTAAATTATCCGGTAAATCATAAACTAAGCGGCATTTCGGGCATTTTATTAACATATTTCCTCTGGTTATATTTATTAATAAATCTTATTTATTGTGTATTATGCACAAAAAAGCTTAAATTCCAAGAAAAAAATATGTTATTAGATGTATAATTGATATATCTTTATACAAATAACAGGTCAGAAAGGAGAAAAAATGGGCATATCAAAGACAAATCAATCGGATGCTATTGTGGATATGACTAATGTTTGTATTAAATATGGAACTGATCCGGAAGTCTTAAGCGATGTGAAATTGGAACTGAAAAAAGGCTCATTTCACTTTTTAACTGGTAAAAGCGGTGCCGGTAAAACATCTCTTTTAAGTATGATGTATTTAGCATTAAAACCTTTTAGCGGAACAGTTAGTGTTTTTGGCACTAACATAGGCTTTGCAGACAGAAATACTATGGCTATGTTAAGACGACGTATCGGAGTCGTTTTTCAAGATTTTAGACTCTTAGAGCACTTATCAGCATATGATAACGTAGCTGTACCGCTTCGTGTCAGAGGTATGAATGAAAATGAAATTAAGAAACGCGTAAAAGAATTGTTACGGTGGGTTGAATTAGATAAAAGCATGGATAAAATTTGTTCAACTCTCTCAGGTGGTGAAAAACAACGAGTTGCTATAGCAAGGGCCGTAATTAATCGTCCTGATATTTTGTTGGCTGATGAACCTACCGGAAATGTTGATGATGACATTGCTCAAAAATTAATGAAATTATTTGTTGAACTCAATCGACTAGGTACGACGGTTGTGATTGCAACACATAGTCAGGATTTAATAAATAAATACAATTATCCGAGAATTCATCTTGAAAATAAAGGGTTGAGAGTGTTTCCCGCTTTAAGGAGAGTTAATAATGAACAATAAAGTAAAAAAACATAATCATTCGGAATTGCCTCTTGAAAAAGATGGAGCAGATTTATTTTTAAAAATAATCAGTACAATTTCGGTATTTCTATTTACCATTACATTGACAGGATACTTTATGGTTAATTCGCTTGTTAACAATTGGGATAAGTCAATTGTTGATGGATTTACGATACAAGTTATGCCCGATGAAAAAGATGTTACGCAAACAGAGTTGCGAGTAAATAAGGTTATTGTTTTTTTTGAAAGCTTGGAAGAAATTGAAAAAGTAAGACTTGTCGGTGAGAAACAAATACACAAATTAATGAAACCATGGCTTGGTGATAATGTAGAACTTTCTGATTTACCTATGCCTAAGTTGGTTGATGTCAGATTAAAAAAAGGGTTTAAATCAGACTTTAGTAAAATAGCTGCCAACTTAGCAGAAATAGCCCCGTATACGTCAGTGAACTCTCATCAGGTGTGGTTAAATAAGTTGCTTAATTTTGCTAAATCAATAAAGATATTAACCTGTGGAATTCTGATCTTGGTGTTTTTAAGTTGTACATTTAGCATTTTTTATGCTACAAAAACAAGTTTAGGAATACATAAAAATATTATTGAAATATTGCATGTTATGGGAGCAACAGATGATTATATTGCAAAACAATATGCTAGGCGTAGTTTTTTTATCGGATTGTTTTCAGGAATTATCGGTGTTTTCATTGCAGCTCTTGCTTTAACGTTTATACAAAGCTTTGCTTCTGAGTTAAAAGGTGGAATTTTTGATAAAGCATCTCTTAATTTTGGAGCATATATAAGCATTGCCTCAATTGTGATGTTTAATGCTCTGATTTTAATGCTTACGGCATATTATACGGTTAAAAGAACTTTAGGAAAGATTATGTAATGAAACGATTAAATTTTTTTGCTTTATTGCTTGCTTTTTCAGTTTTTTTATTTTGGATAGGAGGCTTTATAATTTTTGATGCCTATATACGAATATCACCGGACTATACAAAAAAAACTGATGCTATTGTGGTTTTGACCGGTGGAAAAAATAGAATTTCGGAAGCGTTAAAGCTTTATAATGACAATATGGCCGAGTTTTTGATTATTTCAGGTGTTGATGATAAGGTTTCATTAAAAGAATTGCAAAAGCAAAACAACATATTTTTAACCAAAAATGATACGCATATAATTTTAGGAAAAGAAGCCACAAATACCAACCAAAATGCGGTGGAAGTCAGTGATGCTATAAGACGCAACAATATACATTCGGTTAGGCTTGTAACATCATATTATCATATGCCTCGAAGTAGAGAAGAAATTTTGGCTTATAATCCTGATATAGAAGTTGTTTTGCATCCGGTTTATTCGCAAAATGTTTCTGCCAAGTGGTGGAAAAAGTGGAACAGTTTTAAATTGATAGCTTCCGAATTTAATAAGTTTTTGTTTGTTTATGTTAAATATTTTGCTTTACGGCTCATAGAAAGGAACTAAAAATGATATATATTCGCTCGTTTTTTGCAAATTTGTTTTTTTATACAATCTTGGGATTGGGCTGTGTTTTTTGCCCGATAGTTGCATTGTTTCCGGAAAAATACACACTTTTTTACTGGGATAGGATTATAATGCCATCGAGTTTGTATTTTGTAAAACTGTTTGCCGGATTAAAATTGGAGTTCAGAGGTACCGAACATATTTCCAAAGAGCCGATGGTATATGCCGGAAAGCACGAGTCGGCTTTGGAAACTTATGCTTTTACTCAACCGGTGCCGACAGTATGCTATGTATTGAAAAAAGAACTGACATATATTCCGTTTTTTGGTTGGGCTCAACATTTTTACGGTATGGTTCCGGTAGATAGAAAAGGCGGAGCCAAGGCGATGAAAAATATGTTAAAAGAAGTCAAAAAAAGAGTTGACCGCAATCGACCGGTAGTGATTTTTCCTGAGGGAACTCGTTGCAAACCGGGGACTACAAAGGGCTACAAATCGGGATTTTTGTTTGTGGCTGAAAATTTGGGACTTAAAGTTGTGCCGGTGGCGGTAAATACCGGACTGTTTTGGGCAAAAAACTCTTTTTTGAGATATTCGGGTACAGCAGTATTTGAATTTATGGAACCGATGATAATTACTAAAGATACCGATAAAAAAGAGTTTATGAAAGAACTTGAGGATAGAATTGAGTCAAAATGTAAAGAGCTTAATGATGAAGCAATTAAAAAATATCCTTGGGTAAAGAAAAATTTGGGATAAATTAGAAAGATATATATATTTGTTGATCTAAATTACAATGCATGAAACTCCACCGGCTCACGCCGGTGGTATCATTTTAGGTCAAGCCAAGCTTGTCCTAAATCTTCACGCCCTTGATGTTCAATATAGCGCTGTATCACTGCCTCATTAACGCCTACTGTACTGACAAAATACCCATCTG
>JAFTYO010000005.1 GCA_017464685.1 Alphaproteobacteria bacterium | reverse complement strand
TATTTTTAATGCATCTTTTAGTATCGCTACAATATTTATCACCATAGTAGATATCTCTGTCATTTGTATTAAAACTTCCGTTTTCAGCATCTTGTTGGTCCGATAAAAAGTAATTTAAATCGGAAGAGTGTTCTTTGGCAATGTTTACTAAATTAATACATATTCTTCTGTCTAAACTATCACTTGAAAAAGAATATCCCATACCTGATATTTTTAAGCTTGTATTATAATATAACCAAATACCGTTATCAAATATATCATATAAATAACGTGAATTATATTCTCTTAACTTCATACCATCCGGAGTAAATCCGGCTTTATAAAATGTTTCTGTATAATAGGTCGTACCATCCTCATCAGTGCTATTACCGGAAATTTTACCGATATATAAAGAAACATTATTAATAAGTTCATTCATTGTCAGCAAATGTTTATTAAGCTTATGTTTTTGCATCGCTTTGGAGTAACCTGTGATACCACCGACGGAAAGAACACCAATAATTGCAAGAACACCTAACATCTCAACCATACTTCTTCCGGTTTCTTGCGCATAATGGCTCATTTGCTTGATGTTTTTATCCTTCTGAACCATTCTTCGTAAGAAAGATTTAGCAAGAAGATAGCGACCGATTTGTGGCTTATTTAATAATTTCATCTTAAAAAACTCCAAAAAGTTAATTTAAGCCACATTCTAAACCGTTTTTTTTTTTTGCAATTTATACGAGTCTTCTTTGTGGATATTTAGTCATCTTTGAGGTGTTAAAACATAATAAATTATTGTCACCCCTCATTTTTATGAAATAAAAATGTTTTAGCGTCTTCGAATTAGTAAAAAATTAGAAGCAATGCTAACGCATTGAAGATGAGATGCTTTTTCGACCTGACGCACAGCGCAGGTCGTAGCATGACTTTTTATTTATTTTACTACCTCATTTTTGATTTAAATTCACAAACAGACTCTTTTTACTTGCAAAAAAAAAAAACGATTTATGATAAGCTCAAAATATATTATAGGAGTTAGTTTGATGAGAAAAGTTTGTGAGCTTGGAAGAAGTATGGTCGAGATGTTAGGAGTTCTTGCCATTATCGGAGTACTTTCTGTTGGAGGTATTGTCGGTTACTCAACCGCAATGTTTAAACATAAATTAAATAAGCATGCACAACAATTGACCTCTATTTTTAATTTAGCAGCACGATATAGTAATTCATTACAATTTAATGGTGCAAATATTTATAATTCTACCGGTGATTTTATAGCATTAGGTGAAATACCTGATGAAATGATTAAAAATGAAACTAATGACATATATGATATATTTAATAACAAAATTAGATTTCAAACATATGGTCTTGATTTTACAACGGGAGAAAGTTGGAATCCGGCCGGAAGTCTTTTAATTGCAATTACATTAGACCCCAGTGAAAATGAAACTTCTGTTGCAATTTGCCGAAATGTAATTAATTCTGCCAAAGAAACCAAAAATAATGTTTGGTATTTTGAAACTATAGGTTTAGGCAATTCAAGAGTTGAAACTCAATATTATGGCAATAATTTCTGTACAAATAAAAACTCATGTATTTCAACTTTAACTATCAAAAAAATTGACAATATGTGTCGTGGTTTTGCGGAACAATTCGCTAATCTTAAATTCCAAATATGGTTTAAATAATATTATTTTTTTGTTTCATCAAGAAGGCTTTTAAGTACTTTTTCAGGTGATTGATTTAAGCTGATATATTTATCGTTTATCAGGCATTTTTTTTCTAATATATTATACAAACAAAACGGAGTTGTAAAATATTGTCCGTAAACAACCGAATCATCAATATGAACACTTATATCATTTTGAGCACAATACAAAGCTTTTGCACTATCCCATAATATGTCGTCAACCTTAAATGTTCCGTCTTGGTTATATCTCACTTCTTGCAACTTATCATAATAGTCAAGTGTTGACCATATGGCCGAATATGATATCTGTTTTTCTTTTAAATATTTTTCAATATCATTTGTATGCCCGCCGCTGATAACATATATCAAACAATTATTGTTTATGGCATAATGATTAAACTTTCTAAAAAAATCAGGATTAGATGTTATTACACCATGATAATCTATTCCTATTTTAAATTTTCTATTCATCATTTCCTCCAAAAGCCGAAGACAATAAATCTTTGAGTGAATTAGGGCTAAACATAGACAACGGATTTATAGAAATGTGCGGATCTGATAAACTTCCTTCAATTGTATAATTGGCCGCAATTACCGTACCATCTTTTCCAGCCAACATTGAACCTACGAGAGGAATTTTTCCGATAAAAGCGTTTAAACTATATGCAGGAGATATAATACCTTTCATATTAAGTTGTTCCGATGATATATTATATGTACCGTTTGTTGTAAATCCTATAACATTACCAAACATTTTTGCGTCTTTTATTCTAAGAGTTTTATTTGTAAATTCAAAAGGTGCATCGAAATGTGAAAAAGTAATTCCTTCTCCTCTAAGCAAATCCAGAATACCGCTAAATGAGGCGACAGTTAGCAATTTGGCCAATAATGGTGTATTTTTAATGCTAAAATTTCTTATCTTTGCATGACCTATAAATTCATTATCTTTAGAATGTCTGCCTTCAATTTTTAAGATACCGCCATGCATATTTTCATACAAACGCAGTACCCTTAATGTGCTTCCTGCATTATTAGAATCTATTGATAATATGTGTTCACCATTTGGTCTGGGAACATAATCTAATTTTAATTTTATGGATTTATCTGTACCATAGTTTCCTACCATATGTATTTCTTCAGGCCCCACGCCGTTTTTAATTTTAGCACTTCCGGCAAAATTTTTAATAGGAGTATCCGGGTTGGTCCATAAACTATTTACAGCAATAAAGATTTCAGAATCTATCGTATCCTTAAAACTACTTTCATTGCCGGAATTATTATTTTCTTTATGTGCCTTTTCTTTTTTATCAAACAAAGTGTTCAAGTCATAACTATTACCGCTAATATTAATTTTAGCTTTTCTTTTCGGAGTATTAAAAATTTCTATTTTTGCGCTAGCAGATGTTTTTGGCCCCTTAATATCGACAATATCAATAACCCCAATTTTTCCGTGTTTATCAAGCGTAATATTACCAAGTAAAGCAAAATCATCTTTAGTTAAACTAAAGGAGGGAACGGATTTTACTTTACCGTTTTCTAATTCTACTTTTGTTTTAATATTTCCATGGTCTCCCTTTTCCTTTTTAAATCCTAAAAAGCTATAATCAATATGAGCATTTGTAATATCTGCATTAACATCTAAAGTAATTATATCATTGTTGTGTACCGTAATATCTGAGGTTATATCAGCATATCCGTTAATGTACGGATGATTTAAAATAGAGCTTTCTATCCCCAATTTTTTCTTAACTTCATCATCTAATTTAAAAGAAATCTTTGCTTTACTTTTGTATGTCTTATTGGCAAAAGTTTCGTTTATAAAAAGATTTATGCCTATACCGTCAAAAAGGGCATCACCAATAACTATAAATCCCTTAGAATTAACTTCTACATTAAGGTTATCTGCTGTTAAATCCTTTTTATCGGCAATATTCTCTATCCTAACATCCTTCAAATTAGCTTTGACATCAACTTTTATTTCTTGTGGTGTAAGAGCTCTATGAAGTTCAAAATTAAGCCCCAATTCTATATCAACATCACCAAAAACATTTTCAGGGTTTACACCCATTGATGATGCAAATTCTAAAGGTGGGTTATCTATAAATTTTAAGGCATCGCTAACTGTTGAATTTCCATTAATTTGAATATCTATATAATTATGATCTGTATTTAAATCATACAATAAAACTCTACCTTTGTTGACCATAACACCATCTGAAACCCCTTTATCTATATATATATCAATTGAAGAGTTATTAAACTTTGCTACTCCATAAACGTGATTAACCACAGGCATTCCTTCAAGATATGTCAAATCGCCGTCAATAAGATCAGCAATTCCATCTAATGAAGACATATAAAGTTTATTTTTATCTTCATCATAATTAAATTTAAATACAAATTTTCCGTTCTTAGCTTGTCCTCCTATCAAATTATCTTTGCACCATTGCCATGCCGGTTCTGCTAAATATCTGGGCCAAAATTTTGATAAATCAACTAATTCAAACTCATTAATTTGAGATGTAAATATAATTTTTAAATCTTTTAAAGAATTTTCAAAAAAATACTTTTTATAACCTGATACATCCAATCCTAATCTTGTTTTTTGACCTGCTGTTTCAAAATCAGCATTTTTTATAGTAATTGAATCAAGACCACCCGTAATATTGCCCTCTAGGATAAATGAATCTATGGCATAATTAAACCGTTCGTCCTTATTAAAAATTATTTTTCCGCCACCACCTTTTACTTCAAAACCAATATTTTCTACAATATTATCGATATAATCTAAAACATTTTCCTTGTTATCTATAATTTGTGCAAAATCTATCTCTGACTTAATTTTACCATCTATTGGAACATCTATATAAAATTTTGTTTCATCGTTATATCCTAAAAAATCGGAAACTATAAAATCTGAAAATTCAAAATTTAATTTGAGTTTGTTTTTTAATGTACTGTAATCACCTTTTAAGTTCAAAGCTACAAGTCTATCTGTCTTATCTAATAACCCGTCTGCTTTGAGTTCTAAATTAGTAAAATTACGTTCAAAATCAAAGCTTACATCTTTAAAAGTCTGTTTACGTCCTAAATCTACTTCATGAAACTCAACAGCTGCATTATTAACTTCAATTTTATTAATAAAGCTTTCCGGATATATCATCTCATCAGAATTAAACCTATCTAAAAATCCCTCATACCACTCTATATAATATTCCACTTTTTTCTTATTAATTTCATTAGACTTTTCTTTTTCAACACCATAAGTAGTAAATATTGCAACTTTCGGATTTTCTATCATAACATTTGAAGGAGCTATTATACCTTTTAACAGAGCTTTGACACTAAAAGACAAAGATAAACTCGGAGCTTTAATGGAAAATTTATCATCATTTTTTTTGAAGACAACATCTTTAGCTATAATTTTTACAGGTTGAATTGAACGCACCAATTCCAAATTAACTTCGCCTATATTCATTGAATATTCGGCACCTTGTGAGTTTAATGCTTGAACAATATAAGGCTTTAAGAAATCTACCGATAAAGGTCCTTTATATAAAACCCATAAAGCATAAATCAAAAACAACAACAGACCTACACCTAAATAGTCTACCGTCTTTTTGAAATAATATGCCTTTCCTGATATTTTTTTCATTAATGCCCTACCTTAGCTGATAAAGCTGCCTGTAAAAATATATCAATATCTCCATCCAAAACCGCTTTATAATCAGATGTTTCGACATTAGTACGCAAATCTTTAACCATACGATACGGTTGTAAAACATAAGATCTTATTTGATATCCCCAGCCATTATCCCCTTGAGCATCTCTTTGTTCAAGGGCCTCATCCTCACGTTTTTTCATTTCTAACTCATATAATCTGGCTTTAAGCATTTTCCACGCATTATCTCTGTTTTGAAATTGAGAACGTTGATTTTGACTTTGAACAACTATTCCGGTCGGAATATGTGTAATTCTAACTGCAGAATCGGTTTTATTAATATGTTGACCTCCGGCTCCAGACGCTCTATATGTATCAATACGACAATCGGCTTCGTTTATATTGATTTCAATTTTATCATCAATCACCGGAAAAACATTAACCGAAGCAAAACTGGTGTGTCTTCTTCCTGCACTATCAAAAGGAGAAATTCTGACAAGTCTATGAACACCACTTTCAGATTTTAACCATCCATATGCATTGTGTCCACATACTTTTACTGTAACCGACTTTATACCGGCAACATCACCTTCAGTTTCTTCTTGATATTCTACCTTAAATTTTCTTTTTTCTGCCCATCTCACATACATTCTTAAAAGCATTTCAGCCCAGTCTTGTGCTTCAGTGCCACCACTTCCGGCATGTATCTCAATATAAGCATCATTGGCATCTGCTTCACCTGAAAGAAGAGCTTCTGTTTCTGCTCTTGCAACATCAATTTGTAATTTTTCCAAAAGTGAAAAAATTTCATTTTGCATTTCTTCATTATCTTCAGAAAAAGTAGCTATTTCTTCATAATCTGCAAGATTGTTACTCATATCCTCAAAGGATTTTAATGCGTCGTCTAATATATTTTTTTCACTTGTGATTCTTAGTGCTCTTTCCGAATCATTCCATAAATTCGGATCTTCACTCAATGATTTAAGCTCTTCCAATCTTAAAATTGCATTATCATAATCAAAGAGACCTCCTCAGCAGTATTAATGACTGCTTAATCTTCTCAATTATATTTACAAATTCTGCTTTCATATCTACCTCTAATATTCTCCACCAACTTGAAGTCCGACCTCTTTACTATCAATAATCATTGTATATTCATCATTACCGACAATTCTTTGTTTTGTTTCATCAAAACTATAATCCGGTTTAATGGCTTCAACAATAACCGTTTTATCTGTAGGTTCAGAAAGTTTACCTGTCTTGGGATTTATACGAACTAATTTAATACCGGCAGGTATCCTGAAATCATAATCGGGAACATCTTTTAGTGCTTCTTTCATAAAATCATAAAATATCGGAAGAGCAACTGAAGCTCCTGTTTCAAACTTACCAAGACTCACAGGTTCATCATATCCCACATAAATTCCAACCACCAAATCAGGTGAAAATCCGATAAACCAAGCATCTTTATTATCATTAGTTGTACCGGTTTTTCCTGCTAAATGGCGTTTCAGACTTCTCAAACGCGCACCTGTTCCTCTAATTGCCACACCTTCCAGAATAGATGTCATTTGATAAGCTGTAAACGGATCTATTATTTGTTTTCTCAAATCAGACTTTATAGGAGTTTCCTGATTTTCCCATTTATCCACATTGCATCCGGCACAATCAAATTCGTCAAACTTATATATAGTTTTTCCGCTACGATCTTGAATGCGCTCAATTAGGTAAGGGCTAACTTTTTTACCTCCATTTACAATTATGGCATAAGCGCTGGTCATATCCAAAACTCTGGCATCAGCAGAACCTAGTGATGACGACAAATATTGCGGTAAATTGTCATTTATACCAACTCTCTTGGTCATTTCAGCCACTTTATCCATGCCGATATCTTGCGCCAAACGAACAGTCATCAAATTTTTAGATTGTTCAATTCCCTGACGAAGAGTCATAAGTCCGTAAAACTTTTTAGAATAGTTTGCCGGTTTCCATTTGGGTTGTCCGACACCTTGATCTAAAACAAAAGGAGCATCTAAAATTAAATCGTTGGGAGAATACCCTATTTCCAAAGCCGTTAAATATACAAAAGGCTTAAACGATGAACCTGTTTGGCGATATGCCTGTGTGGCTCGATTAAATTGAGATTTTTTAAAATTAAAGCCTCCCACCAATGCAAGAACTTTTCCTGTATGCGGGTCAATTACAACCATGGCACCTTCCACATCGGGAACTTGTCTTAAAGCGTAAGCATCGTCGCTTTTAGCCTTAGAATTGCTAAGTTTTTCAACATATATAATATCACCGACATTTAAAACTTTTGATACATCGGTTGGTACGGCTCCAATACCATTATTTTTTAATCGGGGTCTTGCCCAAGCAATATCTTCAAGATATATGTGAGCATTTAATTTATCATCTGTTTCAATTTTTGCTTTTGATTTTTCAACCTCTAAGACCACAGCTCTTTTCCAAGTAGTTGGAGCTCCTTTTTCAAGCACAACATCGTCAAGCGCTTGTTTATAGTTTTCATCTATTGCAATTTTATGAGTTGCACCTCTATAGCCGTGTCTTATATCATATTCAATCAATCCATTTCTGAAGGCTTTGGTCGCCATAGATTGAATTTTCGGATTGATTGTCGTCCTTACAATGAGTCCTCCTTCATATAACGCATCATCACCTAGGTTGTGAGATATTGTTCTTCTGACTTCTTCACTATAATATTCAGCATCTTTTAAAAACCCCGTTTTCCTATCCGTTGTAACCAATGGTCTAGACTTTGCAATATCAGCTTCTTCTTTTGTAACATATCCGTCTTCTACCATTCTGCCGATTACCCAATTTCGTCGTGCCACAGCAGCATCATATTTTTTCTTTGGGTGATAATTGTTAGGTCCTTTGGGCAAAGCTGCTAAGTAACCTATTTCTTCCAATGTCAGCTCATCTAACGACTTGTTAAAATAGTTCAAGGCCGCTGCAGCAACACCATAAGACCGATTTCCCAGATAAATTTCGTTTAAATATAATTCAAGCACATGGTCTTTAGTAAAAGATTTATTCATACGATGTGCCAATATGGCTTCTTTGATTTTACGCACATATGACACTTCCGAACTAAGTAAAAAGTTTTTTGCTACTTGTTGAGTTATGGTAGATGCACCAGCAGGGCGTCGCCCTTTTCCCATATTTTTAAGGTTATTAATTACTGCTCTTGCTATACCGATAAAATCAATCCCGCCGTGAGAGTAAAAATGTTTATCTTCAGCGGATATAAATGCTTGTTTTACACGCTCGGGAATTTTATCAATTGGCACAAACAAACGTTTCTCAGCCGCATATTCCATCAATAGTTGACCATCACCTGCAAAAAAACGAGTTGTAACCGCAGGTTCATATTTTGCTAACTGACGATAATCAGGAAGCTCCAAACTTAGCTTATTGAAAAAAACAATCAGTGCCACCAAAACAAGTGTAGCAAAAAACATTCCGGCACTGACCAATGCGGTAAAAATCTTAAACATGTGAGTTAACTCTATTTAATACAGTTTTAATCTTAAGTTACTTTACAGCATCTGAAATAAAATGCAAAACAAATTTTAAATGGTGTGAACATTTAATAAAGAGCAGCAATTTCAGGATCGTTAAAATATTTATCTACAGCTTGCATCACTGATAATGCCAATTTTTTGCGATACGAACTTTGTTTCAATAAATTTTCTTCAGATTTGTTTGATAAATATCCCATTTCTAAAAGCGCCGAAGGAATATCAGGTGCTTTCAAAACCGCAAAACCGGCAAATCGATGACTGTCGTTTACTAATTTTACGGATTTTTTCATTTCATTTACAATATATGATGCAAATTTGGAAGACTTATTTCGGCTGTCAGTCTGAGATAAAGAAATCAAAATATCATTAATTTCTTTAGAGTTTTCAGAAAAATCAACACCACCTATTATATCAACTTTATTTTCACGTTCAGCCAAAGCTGCTGCTTCTTTGTCAGATGCTTTTTCTGATAAGGTATAAACAGATAATCCTTTAGCATTACGATTCAACGCACTATCAGCATGAATCGACATAAATAAATCAGCTTTATGTTTTTGTGCAATTTTAACTCGCTGACGCAAGGGAATAAAGATATCGGTACTTCTGGTAAGATACACTGTATATCCCTTTCTTTCCAACATTGCCTTCAGTTCTTTACCCATAGCAAGAGTAACATTTTTTTCATATGTTTTACCATAGACACCTATCGCTCCCGGATCTTTTCCTCCATGCCCCGGATCTAAAACAATAATTTTTTTTCTTGGTTTTGATTTTTTTTCGCTTTCCTCATTAAAAAACCAATTTTTCGAAGCCGAAGCAATTTTGGTTTCCTTTTTACCGGAGCTACTAAACGCATGTTTAGCCCCAAGCTTTTTCTTATAATCTCTCTCTGAGCAAATCGCCACATCTATCACAAATCGCCATTTCATATTGCTTTGTGGTGGCAAAATAAAAGCTTTTTTAATTACTGCAGGCTTTTTTAAATCAAAAACCACTCTTTTATCATTATCATCAAGTTTTCCAACTCGTGTAGACGATATCAAACTATTATCCTCACTTTGCAAAGTCTTTTTGATATTCATGTTATAAACATCAATAACCAAGCGCTTTGGTTCATCAAGCAAAAATGCTTTATAATCAAAATCTTTATCTGATTCAAATACTATTCTTACACTTCCGACCTGTTGACCGATTCTCATATTAGTAATATTTCCGGCTCGGGCTTGAAAACAAAAAGACACTACAAAAACAAATGCTACAGCAAATACTGCAAACACTCTTTTAACATTTTCAGATGTTTTTAATCTGAGATATTTCATAAAATCACTATACATTTGTGCACAATTTAACAATAAAACTATTACTAATCGGTTAAAAAGTTTTTACTTTATTGAATTTTATTGTTGTAATTTAAAAGAAAATATGTATTGTGGGTATTGATCAGATGTTTTGGTGCTGATTTATAATAAAAACAGTCTTAATGTGATGTTTTTTGTGTGCTACATAGCTGACAAACTCTGGTTAGAAAAATATGCGAGATATTTTGAATGAGGTAAGTCGAGACTAATTAAGTAAGAATAATCACTTTGCTTATCCGTTCGGTACAATTAAAACAATAATTTCCGGCAATATAAAAGTTGCCGATGTTTTGGATGTGGTTTTGTTAAAAAAATAGAGTTTTGTTGTTTTATTTCACATTTATCTCGTAAAATGCATAAATTGTCCGCCATGTAAATGCGGAATATGATATATAGGATAAAAAAATGACAAAAAGAATGTTAATTGATGATACGCAACCGGAAGAAACCAGAGTTGTTATTGTCGATGGGAATAAGGTTGAAGACGTAGAGTTTGAATCAAGTTGCCGCAAACAAATTAAAGGTAATATTTACACTGCAAAAGTTATCCGTGTGGAACCTTCTTTACAAGCAGCATTTATTGATTATGGTGGTAATAAACACGGCTTTTTAGCTTTCGGTGAAATTCATCCTGATTATTATAACATATCTAAAGAAATGATAGATGCTGTTGATAGAGAAGTTGATGAAATAATTGAACGTAAAAAGCAATATATAAAAGAACGTGAAGAACAACGTGAAAGAGTTCGTGCTGAAAAAAAAGCCTTATATGAAGCCAGACTTCGTGAAGAAGAAGCCAAAAAAGCCTTAGAAGAAAAAGCACAAGTTCTTGAAGAAATGATTACTCACGCAGAAGATACTATTCCAAACATAAAAGAAAGTATATCTGTCTCCGGCAATAATGATGCAAATTCTGAAGACAAACAGGAAGAAATTCGAGAAGAAAACCCTGTTAATGATAAGATATCAGTTGAAGAAAACAATCAGGAAAAGACAGAAGAAAAACCGGCCAAAGCTAAAAGGAAATATACTCGTCGTAAAAAAACAACGGAAACTGTGGAAAATAAGGAAGAACAATCCATCGAACAACCACAAAGCTCTCAGGAAGAAAAATCCGAACTCAAAGTTTTAGCGAACGAAATTGAAAATGAAGAACCGTCAGTTTGTGAAGATGTTACGCAAGATGATGCAGATACGGATGATAACAATGACAATGAAGATGAAGATGAAGTTGCCGTTGACACGGATGATGACAATGAGAACGATTTTGATTTACAAAGAAAGCTCATAAAAGCCCGAAAACTTTATCACTATTCTGCCATTCAAGATGTGATAAAAGAAGGTCAAACTTTGCTTGTTCAGGTAGTTAAAGAAGAACGAGGAAACAAAGGTGCTGCATTTACCACATATTTATCACTTGCAGGTCGTTATTGTGTCTTAATGCCAAATCGTATCAAAAGCGGCGGTGTTTCACGCAAGATCACTAATGCTGCCGACCGCAAACGCTTAAAAGAAATTATGAACGAATTGCCGCTAAGTTCAGATATGTCGATGATTATTCGTACTGCCGGTGAAGAAAAAACCAGAGCCGACATTGTTCGTGATTATAACTATCTTATCAGAACATGGAATCAAATAAGAATTGGAGCATTAAAAAACAAAGTTCCATCAATGATTTATGAAGAAGGTAATCTGATTAAACGAGCTTTAAGAGATATGTTCACCAAAGATATTACAGAAGTCATCGTTGATGGTAACGAAGCATTTAAAACTGCTCGTGACTTTGTCAAAATATTGTCTCCGAGCAATTTAAGAAAAATCAAAACTCGTAAAAACGGAGAAATACCTGTTTTCCAAAGGTTTCAAATAGAATCGCAACTTGATAAATTACATAATCCGATTGTTCAACTCGAATCTGGCGGATATTTGGTGATTAACCCGACCGAAGCATTGGTTTCAATTGATGTAAACTCCGGTCGTGCAACAAAAGAAAAAGACATTGAGGAAACAGCATTAAAGACCAATTTGGAAGCAGCCGATGAAATTGCAAGACAACTCAAAATGCGAGATTTAGCCGGACTGATAGTGATAGACTTTATTGATATGGACGAGCCTAAAAATAATTCGGCAGTTGAAAAACGCATGAAAGAAGCCTTAAAAAATGATAGAGCGCGTATTCAAATTGCTAAAATGAGTTGTTTCGGCTTGCTGGAAATTTCACGTCAACGTATGCACTCTTCATTTATGGAAAGCAATTATCAGCCATGTCCATACTGTCATGGACAAGGTGTGATTCGAACAACAGAATCAGGTGCAATGCTGATTTTACGAGCAATTGAAGAAGAAGGAACAAAAAACAGATCATCAAAGATCACTGTTTATGTACCAACAGACACTGCCATTTATTTACTTAATCAAAAGCGCCAAAATCTATGCGATTTAGAAAGTAAATATAAGATGAGTGTAATTATTTCTGCCGACACTGAACTGAAAACAGTTTCTGATTATAAAATTGAGCGTATTAGGGTTGTTAAATCAGAAGATAATTCAACAGAAGATATGGTTGCAACAACTTATTCTCACTATGATGAAGAATTTTTTGAAGCTGAATCAGATACATCAGAGTTTGATGGCGCCAACGATGAAGAAATAAACAACGAATCTCTAAGCGATAAAGAATATCATGGTCGTTATCACCATGGACGTCGTTCTCATTATGATAGAAGGCGTAAAGCTTATCGACGTGATTACAATCGTTATGATAGCAAAGAAAAAGAATCACCGGTTATCTTGTATAGTAGTCATGATGATATAAATATTAATTCCGAAAATGCATCTAAAGATAATAAAAAAGAAGGCAAAGCTGCGTGGTGGAGAAGACTTATCGGCTAATATATCAACAAACAATTAAACTGTTTGCCGGATTTATACTGGCAACAGTTTTAGTTGTTGATTGTTATGCTCAAAAAATACCATCATTAATTTCAGATGATGAAACACAAACTTTTTTGAGCAACATTATAAAGCCATTGTTTAATGCTGCAGGAATCCCTTTTGATGCAAATAAGATATTTATCGTTAACGATAACTCATTAAATGCCTTTGTCAGCAACGGGAATTATATGTTTGTACATACGGGAACTTTGATAAATGCCGATAATGTTAATGAAATTAGCGGCGTTTTAGCGCATGAAACAGGACATATTGCCGGCGGACATATTGCAAGGCAAAAATTACGAATAGAACAATTACAAACATTATCTGTTGCATCCTTAATAGTAGCAGGAGCTGCTGCGGCAACAAGTGGCAGAGGCGATGCTGCGTTAGCCGTTGTACTGGGATCTCAAAGTTCTCTTTTAAATGCAATGACTGCTTATCAGATGCAAGAAGAAAGAAGCGCAGATGAAAGTGCCGTAAAATATTTAACACACACAAAACAATCTATACAAGGATTAAAAAACTTTATGAAAAAAATTCAAATGCATAACCGTTTGAGCGGTTATACAGAAACTCCTTATTTTAGGACTCACCCTTTAAGTCTTGAAAGAGAAGAGTTTTTTAATCAATCATTAAAAAAACATTCTTATCCTGAAAAGACGGATTTTGATAAAGATTTCAAACTCATAAAAGCAAAACTTACAGCATTTTTATTGCCTATTGAGAGATCTCAAGCAATATATCCGACAAATGACACATCAACAGCCGGACTGTATGCAAATGCCATTATTTCTTACAAAAAAAATGACTTTCAAAAAGCTGATGAAATCTTAAATCAATTGATTACGCAATATCCCTTAAATCCATATTTTTATGAGCTTAAAGGTCAGTTTTTGTTTGAAAGCGGAAGAACACATTTAGCCATTAAAGAATATGAAAAAGCATTGCAATTAAAACCTCAATCAAAAGATATTATGCTTGGTTGGGCGCATGCATCGTTAGAATTGCCGCACGATAAACAAACTTTGCAAAAAATTATTGCCGTATTAAATCGGGTACAACTTAAAAATCCATCATCAACAGGTTGGCTATTGTTGGCCAGAGCTTATGATGAAAACGGGCAACAGCCATATGCTTTATATTGCTCAGCTCAATATAGCTTGGCAATCGGCAATATAGAAACTGCAAAAAAACAAATAAATCAAGCGTTTACCGAGGCTTCGGAAAGCCTTAAATTAAAACTAGCCGATTTAAAAAATTTTATAACACAAAAGGAAGAAAATGGAAATTGAAGAATTTAAACAATGCTTAAAACCGTATCAGGCTATTATGGGGTTTGATTTTGGCACCAAAAGACTTGGTGTGGCTGTTTCTGATTTGCTAAGAACTATTGCCACATCTTACAAAATTATTGAAAGAAAAGATTGGCAGACCGACGTCAATGAGATAAAAAAAATCATTAAAGAAAAAGAGATCGGAGCCATTGTTTACGGACTTCCTTTACAAATGAACGGTCAAGAAGGTGAAATTGCAACAAAAGTACGAGAATTTGCCGAAAAAATATGTCAAGAAACTAATCTTCCTTATATGTTTTGGGATGAAAGATTATCTTCAAGTGCCATTGAAAATTTTTTAATAAAAGAAGTCGACTTATCAAGATCAAAAAGAAAAAAAATTTTAGATGCCTCAGCTGCTGCTTACATTTTGCAAGGTGCCATTGATAGATTGTCAAGATAATAAAATTATCTCAAATTTAAACTTTATTTGGTTTTTCAACTATAGCCGGAAAATATACAGGTACTTGTGCTGTGTTCTATAATTACTAATCATCAAAACCTTACCGCCTCTTGTTATAAGAGGCGGTAAGGGTTATCCTTTGGCTTTGATAATTTTTATGGCATCTTCTAAAGTTACCGGTTTACCTTTTAGTTCTTTAGACAATGCATAATTTGTTTTTCCGCATCTGATATATGGTCCATAGCGACCGCTACTTAAGACAACCTCATTTCCTTTATCATCTTTTCCGAGCACTTGTCCTTGCGCTTTTTCGGGCGCCGATTGCAAAAGCTCTGTTGCCCTTTCTAAAGTAATATTAAAGATATTATTATCTCCGCTTAAAGAACGAGATTTTAAGCCTTGTCTAATATACGGGCCGAATTTGCCGATATTAACCTCAATTCCGTCGCCTAAATCAAACGGCAAGCTGATAAGTCTTACTGCTTGTTCAAAGGTTAAGTCTTCTGGATTTACATTTTTAGGAAGTGCGGTGCGTTTTGGCTTTTCGGTTGTAGCGGTTGCATCTTTGCCCCATTGAACGTAAAAACCGTACGGACCTTTTCTCAAGTATATATTTAAGGTTTTATGTGTTCCCAAAAGTTTGTCTTCGGGTTTTTCAAACTTTGGTTTATCTGAAGTTTCTTCTTCCTCTTTAGTGTCGGTCAATGGTTTGGTATATTTACATTCCGGATAATTTGAACAACCTAAAAAGGCGCCAAACTTTCCGAGTTTAACACTGATTTTACCTTTTTGACATTCAGGGCACAATCTGGAGTCGGTACCGTCTTCTTTTTCAGGGAACAAGTGATATGCCAACACCTCATCAATTTTTTCAATTACATCTTTAACTTGCAATGGCTGAACGGCATCAACATTTTTAATAAACTTTGCCCAAAATCCGGTTAAAAGTTTCTTCCATTCCATTTGACCGGCGGAAACATCGTCCAAAAACTCTTCCAACTGTGCCGTAAAATCATATTCAACATATTTTTTGAAATAGTTTTCCAAAAATACGGTAACAATTCGGCCTCTGTCTTCCGGAATAAAGCGCAGTTTTTCAACTTTTACATATTTTCTTTCTTGCAAAACAGCAATGATTGTTGCATAAGTTGACGGTCTGCCGATACCCAACTCTTCAAGTTTTTTAACCAAGCTTGCTTCGGTAAAACGAGGCGGCGGAGTGGTAAAATGTTGTTCGGGTTTAATATCACCTTTATCAACCGTCTCACCATTTGTTACATTCGGCAAAATGCGGTTGTCGTCATCGTCATCAGAATCATCTTTGCTTTCTTGATAGAGTTTCAAGAAACCGTCAAACTCTATTACTTGTCCGTTAGCTCTTAATGTTATCAAATTATCTTTTGATTTGCTGTCAATGGTAACTCTATCCATAATTGCCGGATTCATCTGACAGGCAACCGTTCTTTTCCAAATCAGTTCATAAAGTTTATGAGAATCGGCGTCAAGCTTAATTTCCATTTTCTTTGGCGTATTCATTACATCAGACGGACGAATTGCTTCGTGAGCTTCTTGTGCGTTTTTCGATTTTGTTTTATATTCTTTTGGTGCTTTGGGCAAATAATTTTCACCAAAATATTTCAAAATTGCCTCTCTGCAAGCATTTATTGCATCTTGCGACAAGTTTACAGCATCGGTACGCATATATGTAATTAAACCATCTTCATACAGTTTTTGAGCAATTTGCATGGTTTTTTTGGCTGAAAATCTGAGTTTTCTTGCGGCTTCTTGTTGTAATGTCGATGTGGTAAACGGAGGAGCCGGATAGCGGTTGGTCTTTTTGCGCTCAACATTTGATATAAAAAATTCTTGCGCCTCAATTTTGGCTTTGACCTCAAGCGCTTTAGCCTCACTATTTAAATCAAACTTTTCCAGTTTTTTACCGTCAAGTTCGATAAGATGTGACGTAATTAAGGCTTTTTCTTTAGTAAACAAATCAGCAGCAATGGTCCAATATTCCTGAGCTTTAAATTTCTCAATTTCCGTTTCTCTTTCGCAAATAAGCCTCAAGGCAACCGATTGCACTCTGCCGGCTGATTTTGAACCGGGGAGTTTACGCCACAACACAGGTGATAAGGTAAAGCCTACCAGATAATCAAGGGCGCGTCTTGCCATATAAGCCGAAACCAAGTTATCATCAATGTTTCTCGGGTTTTTTATGGCTTCGGTAACGGCAGTCTTGGTAATTTCGTGAAAAACCACTCTTTCAATTTTTTTATCTTTAATTTTTTTGCGTGAGGTTAATTCTTCCAAAATGTGCCATGCAATAGCTTCTCCCTCTCTATCCGGGTCGGAGGCAAGGACAATGGTGTCACAATCTTTGACGGCTGTAATAATGTCATTTAAACGTTTTTTACCGCTTGAGCTCAGTTCCCAAGACATAGCAAAATTATCATCGGGATTAACCGAACCGTCTTTACTCGGCAAATCACGAATATGGCCGAAACTTGCAAGCACTTTATAGTCTGCACCTAAATATTTATTGATTGTTTTGGCTTTTGCCGGAGACTCTACTATAACTAATTTCATTTGTATTTACCTTTTAATACTATCGTATTTGAATTTATTCTCTTGATTATATCTTCAATCTCAAGTTCCGTAATTTGAGCCATAACCTTATCGGTTGGTTGTCCGCTAATCCTTATAAGCTCATCAATATCCATTCCTTCATCAGGAATTAGATTTGTTAAAGGCTTAAAATTATTACTTTTACCTTTTACGGGAATATTGTCGTTTTTTTCGACTTTGTCAAGTCTGTTTGCAAACAAATCTTGTTCTTTTATTTCAAATTGTTTAATTTGTCGGTTTTGCGTATATCTTAAAACACTTAATATATCGTTGGCATTTTCGGTTAAAACCGCACCTTCTTTTATTAAACAATTTGTTCCCGAGGATTTTCCATCTGTTGGTGAAGATGGTACGGCAAAAATGTCTTTTCCTTGCTCTAACCCCAATCTGGCCGTAATCAATGATCCAGAATTTTGTGAGGCATCAACCACCAGAACTGCCGAGCCTAATGCAGAAACAATCCGGTTTCGGCGTGGAAAATTTGAAGTTTGCGGAGATGTGCCTAGTTTGTATTCGCTGATAACCGCTCCGTATAAGCAAATTTGTTCATAAAGTTCCGTATTTTCTTCCGGATATATTACATCAACACCGGTGCCTAACACTGCAATCGTAGGCCCTTTTTGAGTTTTTGCATGCAATGCGCCTTTATGCGCTGCAGCATCAATTCCTCTTGCCATACCCGATATAACCAAAACATCATTGTTAGTTAAATCAAACGCAATTTTAGAAGCAATTTTCCTTCTCGGAACGGAAGCATTTCTGGCACCGACAATTGAAACTCCAATAGGATAATTTAAGATATCTGTTCTACCCTTAACATATAATATCGGCGGAGCATCATTTAATGATTTTAAGGTTTGCGGATATTCTTTATCTGTAAAAGTAATAATTTGAATACCTTGTTTATGAGCTTTTTCAATTTCCGTTTTGGCCTCATATTCGGGAAAAATCTTTTCTTTATCAATGTATTTAATGGCTTGTCGCGCTGTTTGATATTTTTCCAAAAGCTTATAAAAAGTTACCGGGCCTACACCACCGGAATTTATCAGTTGTATCCAATTTACCAATTCTTGATATTGCACAGCTTATTACTTTTTCTTAAATGATATTTTGCTTTCCTGACCTTTAATTAAACGCATAATGTTTGCATGATGTTTTGCCACTACCAAAATCACAATAGCGGTATAAAAAATTGTATAAACCAAAGGTAACATGAAAAACGATACAATTGGCATTGAAATTGCCGCCGTTAAAGCCGACAAAGAAGAATATTTAAATGTAAAGGCCATAAGCAACCACACACCTAAAGAGATTAAGGCAATTTGCCAATTAGTCATCAGTAACAAACCAAATGCTGAAGAAACTCCTTTACCGCCCTTAAATTTTAACCATACGGGAAACATATGACCTAGTACGCCAAAAGAACCGGCTATCAGTGAGCCGACAATATTGGTTGTTGCTCCCAGACCCAAAAAATAAAAATCTTGTGAAGGAATGACTTTTGCCGCAACATATGCTGCAATACCGGCCTTAAAAGCATCTAACAAAACCGTTAATAGTGCAAGCCATTTGTTTCCGGTGCGCAAGACATTGGTAGCCCCGATGTTACCCGAACCGATTTTCCTGATATCACCATATCCTGCTATACGTGTCAAAACCAATCCGAAAGGTACTGAGCCCAACAGATAACCGCACAAAGCACATATTACAAAAATACCATACAAACACATATTTTTATCCTCCGAACAAAATTGGGATATTACTGTTTGCACTATAAACGATTATTTTTTATTTTCAATATTTTTATTAGAGAAGTTATACTTTGTATTTTATTTACGCCACTTAATAAGTGATGCACAATGCTCCTGTGTTCGTCCTTTTATGCGGCAACGATTAACTATGATGTTAGGAGCAGAATCCATTTCATAACAACCGTTGCCTAACAATGTATAATCATAATAAGCAGTTCCTTCAGGTGAAACATTGCTAAAACTTAATGCGGTTTCTATTTTCGGCCATTTTAGGCGATACGATATGTTAGAAATTTTTTCTTTTACTTTTGATTCAAGATAGAAACGCATACTACAATTTACTCTGTTGCTCAGATTACGCGTAATTTTAAAATTACGCATATACATATATATTTCTTCATTAGGGTCGATAGGACTAACTTTTGAAGCTCCACTCTCGGATGCTTTATTGTTTTGATTAGGTGTTCTTTGAACAAATTTGCTTTTATTTTGTTCAGCCAAAGAACGAATCGATATATTTTTTGAAGAAGGTTGAGTTTTTACCGCAGAAGTTTTAGGTTCAGTTACATCGTTTGTTAAATTATTTTCTGCTTGAGTTTCAGTTATATCCTCAAAATCAAACATCTGAGATTTTGTTTCTGAAAATGTGGTAAGCATAAAAACAACGGCAAACAATGTAGCCTTTTTAAAGATTGTTAACAAAATATGCCGTTGTTTTTTCATGATTTTTCTCTATTGAATATCATCTATTATATTTTGAGCTTTTTCAAAGTTCTTAACAATAACGTCATAAGATGTGTCTAATTCTTTAACATCTTGTTTTTTATTATCATCAGTAATACGTTCTTGCTCAGAATATGAAATTTCTTTAAATTCATCGTGATATTCCGGATTATTTAAATCGACATATTCAAATAATTGGGCACATTCTGATGGTGCCGCAGTTGTATTGGTGCGGCGACGACTAGACGAATCGGAGGTTTCACTACTGATTAATGCGCAAGAGTTTACTCTATATTTCATACTACCAAGCAACAAGAAACATTTTTCACTTTTTACAGATGATTTTACGGATACTTGCTTATATGATCCCAAAGAAGGCATATCCACGACTGTTGTAATATCTCCTAATTTTTCTACTTCTTTTTTATTACGCGAATTAGTGCTTGGTTGTGCTTGATTTTCAATTTTTATATCATCATTGAAATATTGTGCGGAAACCTCATCAGTCCAACCAAACTCAACTTGTGCTTGCTTTAGACTACTTGTGCTTCTGTTGTAAAATGTAGTTACAAAATCGCAATGAGTAATTATTCCGTCGGTATTTAATACGGGTTTGATATCATGCAACTTAAACAATACGGCACGAGGTTTTGTTGTATCTTCTTGTGTTTGAGCATTTGCTGATGTTATCATAGCAGCACAAGCTAACATTAATGTAGAACATAGAGCCTTTTTAACAACTTTCATTTTAATCCCCTTAAAAACAGTTTAATTTTAGATAATTATAATCCTTTTTATTTAATTTTCCTTTAATTTTTTTAACACTCTTAAAAAATCTGCCCATGCTTTTGATTTTTGTGCACTGTTTCTTAGTAAAAATGCCGGATGAAAAGTAGCAAGAGCTAAAATATTTTCTTTCGATGATGTTGTATATTCTAGCCAATGACCACGAAGTTTTGAAATGGGCTCATTGTTATCAAGTACGGCATTAGCAGCACTTCCTCCCAACAACAAAACTATCTTAGGCATAATCAAATCTATCTGACGTTTTAAAAACGGTAAACAAACAGCAATTTCAGAATCGGTAGGTGTTCTGTTTCCCGGAGGTCTCCAAGGTAATATATTTGTAATATATACATTTTCTCTTGCGATTCCTATAGAATTGAGCATTTTATCTAATAAATGTCCGCTTCTTCCTACAAAGGGCAAACCAAGCCTATCTTCATCTGCTCCTGGAGCTTCCCCTATGAGCATAATGTTCGCTTTTTCATTTCCTGAGCCAAAAACCGTTGATTTCGCCGTCAATTTTAAAGCGCAACCTTCAAAATTTTCCACCATTAATTTAAGCTCTGATAAATTAGAGGCTTTTAGGCATATATCTCTGGCATTTTTGTAGGCTTCATTTGTGGTTTGCGATAATGTCGTGACTGCTAATCTGTTTTTAATTTCAGATTGTGAAGTTACGGGCTTTAATTGAGATTTATTTTGATTTTTCAGACAACACTCATCGCCACAAGTTGTGTCAACTCCTGACTGAATATACCATGCTAATACTTGAGTTATGTCATATTTTTCTTCCATACGCGAAACTATATAACCAAAATAATTTTTTTGCAACATAAAGCAGTTATTTACACATAATAATTATATAATTGATATTCTTTTCAATAAGGTTTATATTATAGAAAATTAACAAAAGAAGACGAAAAATTATGAAAACAAAATATATTATTGCACTTCTTATCAGTGTCGGAATTTTTAATTCTTGTTCAGGTTTACTTATTAACAAGTATAGTTTGCCTCAAGAATCGGGTGTTTATAAGTATCCGATAGTTGGTACAAAATACGGATCATATTTGGCAGCAAGGGTTGCCCATATAAGACAAGATTATAATGCGGCAGCTGATTATTATATTAAATCGGTACAATACGGTGCCGATGATGAAGATATATTGAATCGTATTTATCTTCTGCTTACAACACAAGGTCGTATAAATGAAGCTGCGGAATATGCAAAAGAAGTTGTTAAACATAGTGATAATAATTTTATCCATTTTGTAATTATGGCAGATGAAACAAAAAACAAAAATTATGATAATGCGTTAGAAAGTCTTGATAAGATAAAAGATAAAACTTATCAAAAAGCTATTTCTCCTTTGTTTAAATCTTGGTTATATGCTGCAAAAAAAGAAAAAGATAAAGCCTTAAAACAATTAGAAAGCCTCAGGGTTGATAAGAGCTTATTATCGTTTTATCATATGCATCGTGGTATGATAAACGACTATTTTGGTGATGTAGAATCGGCACAAGCAGATTATAATGCCATAGTTACAAAAGATGATTTGGAAATTTCTTTTCGTTCAATTCAAATTATTACAAATTTTTATTTACGAAATTCTCAAGTCGAAAAAGCACATGAGTTAATTAAAGTGTTTTCGAAAAAAAACATCAATACAAAAACATTATCTTTGCTTCTTAAAACTTTGCAAGATATTGATAAAGGAAGGACACTTCCCATAATTGATACTCCTGAAAAAGGTTTAGGAGAAGCCATTTTTGATATCAGTGTAATATTCAGATATTATCAGGATGACATTGCGCAACTTCTTACAACTTTATCATTATATTTAAATCCGGAAAATGATGTTGCTAGAGTGTCTGTTGCTGATTTGTTAGAAAAGAACGGGCGTTTTTCCGATGCTATAAAACAGTATAATCAATTAAGTCTGAGTTCTCCGCTTTTTTATATGTCACATTTAAAGATATCTTCGATACTTATGGAAAATAAAAAGTATAACGAATCGTTGAAAATCCTAAAAAATATGCTAAAAACATATCCTGATGATTATAACATATTGTTCAATTTAGGTGAATTAAGTCGAATTACGGGTAATAATAAGGATGCTATCAAATATTATAATTTAGCTCTTGCAACTCTTCCGGAAAAAGAGAACAACGATTGGACAGTTTATTATGCTTTAGGTATGGCTTATGAAAGAAATGATCAATGGAATGAGGCCGAAAATACATTAAAAAAAGCTCTCAAAATTAGCAATCGTCATCCGTTTATATTAAACTATTTAGGGTATGTATGGCTTGAAAACAATCAGAATTATAATGAGGCTTTGTATATGATTTTTGAGGCATACCAACAAAATCCGGAAAATGGACATATCATGGATAGTATGGGTTGGGCTTTGTATCGCATGGGAAAATATGATGATGCGTTAAATGTTTTGGAAAGAGCTGCCGAATATTTACCGGCGAACGCCATTGTATGTGATCATTTGGGTGATGTATATTGGCAAGTGGGAAGAAAAAATGAAGCAAAGCATCAATGGAAGCATGCATTGACTTTAGAAGAAGATGCCGAATTGTTAGATAAGGATATGATACAAGAAAAAATTAAAAATGGTGTAAAAAGTCCGATAGCTATCATATATAATGAATCATTGCTTATTGAAAGATTAAAACTTTTAAAAACAACAGATTAAAATTTAAAAAATATGGGAGAATTGGTGTCTGTTAAGATATTAAATCATGAAACTCCACCGGCGTGAGCCGGTGGAGTTTCATATCTGCTTTTTAACTTATATATTTAATACTTAAAAACATATATTACCGCAATTAGTGGAATACCTCAAAATTGATTTAAATCTACAAACAGACTCTTTTTACTTGCAAAAAAAAAAAACGGTTTATGATGCGTCTTGAAAGGTGGATTTTTGCACCTTTCAAAGGTACTTAAACTTAATTTTTATAGAAAGGATTAAAAATTATGAGAAAATATTTTCTACTTTCCGCTGCGGCTTTGATGATAGCAACAAATGCGAATGCAGGAACAGGTTATGCAGAAGTTACAGCTAATGCTACAATAGAATATGTCAGTCAAATGGAATGTTCAGATTTAAGTTTTGGTAAAATTCTTCTTATTAACGATGGTCAGCCGATTTCTCTTACAAGACATTCAAGTGAAGATGCAAATGACCAAACTCCTAATATCTTATCTGTAAGCGGTAGCGGATTGGCATCTTGTACATTACAAGGAGCAACTATATCAGATTTTGATATAGAAAATAAAGTTGAATTATATCTTGCGTCCGGCGAAATACTTAATTTAAGCATATACCGAGATGAAATATCTGGTGATACAATTTCATTTTCGTCTCAACTTAGCTCTACCGATTTCCCATTAGATGGAGAATATACAGGTTCGTTTACCGTATTTGTTACATACTAACCATCAAAAAACTCCGGAAAGTTTTTTGCTCTCCGGAGTTTTATTTATTCTTTTAAACAACCCAACTTTTCATCCCATGTCCAACAATTATCTTGGCAAATCTTCTGATTTGGATCATAAACTTTACCAACTTCAAAACAATCAACCAAATTATGTTGTTCTACAATTTCATCTATATTGTTATACATATAAATATAAATTAAAAAACTTATTAGAAAAACACAAATTGCATATTTAAATACTTTTGGAAATATGGTTAGAAACAGACTAAGTAAGCTGACAAACATCATTGAAACATAAACATTTAATACAGCTTTATTAATCAAAGATACTTCTATATAATCTACACCGAAAAACAACAATAAAACCACACATAAAAATATCTTTAATGCAACATCGGGTATATTAAATATCAGTTTGCTCATACTATCCTCTTATTTATATTTACTATGATGAGTAGGACAAGTTGCTTTTAAGGATTTTCCTGCCTTTGCACCGGCACGCCCTCGAATATTGGCTCTTAAGT
Source organism: Alphaproteobacteria bacterium (assembly GCA_017464685.1). GTDB lineage: Bacteria > Pseudomonadota > Alphaproteobacteria > RF32 > CAG-239 > JAFTYO01. The sequence goes on along the minus strand of JAFTYO010000005.1, from coordinate 12,359 downwards.
CTTTAACAGAGTCTTTTATAGGGAATTTATTATATTCTATATCAAATATTTCTTTTAATACTCCCAATTTATCTGCGACAAATGATCCATATTTACCTCTAGATGCGGCCTCATAATTAGCTTTACAATGAAAAAACGGGTCAGATGTTTTCAACTTCATTTGTTTCATTTCATCATGGTTTCTTTTTAAATCTTTTATCGGAGCAACAAGACCTGTTCTTGTTTTTCCTTTTGGGATTTTATAATTTTTCATATAATTATCAAGTTGTTTAGCTGTTTTATCGCCATATTTTAATTTTTTCATATTTTTCTCCTATTATAATATAATTAAAACTATGAGATATACTCTCAAAAATATATAGTGTGTATGATATATTAAAATCAATAGATGGCGCAAATATTTTATAAAAAAAACTCCGGAAAGTTTTTCGCTCTCTGGAGTTTTTTTATTCTTTCAATAAATCTTATTTTTTCAAAATAGATTTACCGGCATAAACTGCCATATCGCCCAATTCTTCTTCAATACGAATAAGTTGGTTATATTTTGCCATACGGTCTGTTCTTGACATAGAACCGGTTTTGATTTGACCGCAGTTTGTAGCAACGGCAATATCAGCAATTGTGGTATCTTCGGTTTCACCTGAGCGGTGTGAAAGAACTGCTGTATATTTGTTGCGTTGAGCCAAGTCAACAGCTTTTAAGGTTTCAGTTAAAGAACCGATTTGGTTAACCTTAACCAAAATTGAGTTAGCAACACCTTTTTCAATACCCATTGCCAAGCGCTTCGGATTTGTAACAAACAAGTCATCACCAACGAGTTGAACTTTGTCACCGATGGCATCTGTGAGCATTTTCCAACCTTCCCAGTCATCTTCAGCCATACCGTCTTCAATTGAGAAAATCGGGAATCTTTCGCACAAATCTTTATAGAACTCAACCATTTGAGCAGAAGTATAAGATTTACCTTCGCCTTCCATTTCATACTTGCCGTTTTTGTAAAATTCGGAAGATGCAGCATCAATTGCGAGCACTACATCATCACCGGGTTTAAAGCCGGCATCAGAGATAGATTTAACAATAAATGTCAAAGCTTCTTCAGCAGATTTCAAGTTAGGAGCAAAGCCGCCTTCATCACCGACATTGGTGTTATGACCTGCTGCTTTCAAGTTCTTTTTCAAGGTGTGAAAAATTTCTGCACCCATACGAACAGCTTCTTTAACAGAAGATGCGCTGACAGGCATAATCATAAATTCTTGAATATCAATCGGGTTATCTGCGTGTTGACCGCCATTAACAATGTTCATCATCGGAACAGGCAAAGTGCGAGCCATTGTACCGCCTAAATAACGATATAAAGGAAGACCGGCTTCTTCGGCTTGAGCTTTTGCAACAGCCATGGAAACGGCCAAAATTGCGTTAGCACCCAATTTACCTTTGTTTTCGGTTCCGTCCAATTCAATCATGGTGGTATCAATTTCGATTTGGTCTTCGGCTTCCAAACCTGCCAAAGCATCGTAAATAACATCGTTTACATTGGCAACGGCTTTTTCAACACCTTTACCCATATAACGAGATTTATCACCATCTCTTAACTCAACGGCTTCGTGAACACCGGTTGATGCTCCTGAAGGAACAGCAGCACGGCCAAAAGCACCGCTTTGTAAAACAACATCTGCTTCAACGGTCGGGTTACCGCGTGAATCTAAAATTTCTCGTGCATGAATATCAATAATAGCACTCATTTTTCTCTCCTTGAAAATTTAATAAAAAAACACTTTCCATAAGTTGGGACATTTTTTAGCCATTGTCAAGACCTAGCTAATATAAATCACATTTTTTTGTTGTATTTAACAAACTTAGTCTTTATACTTACCACAGTTTTTAGCTTAAAGGAGTTTATTGTGTTTTCAAATAAATGGCATTATCGTTTTATGGAGCTTGCTTTTTTAATTTCCACATGGTCAAAAGACCCGTCAACCAAAACAGGAGCCGTTGTGGTCGGACCGGACAGAGAAATCAGAGCTACTGGATATAACGGCTTAGTTCGAGGTGTTGATGATGACATCAAAGAACGCATGGAGCGTCCCACCAAGTATGATTTTTTTGAGCATGCCGAACGCAATGCCATATACAATGCTTGCCTAACCGGAACTTCCTTAAAAGGGTGCATTTTATATGCCACGCACACACCTTGTACCGATTGTGCCCGAGCTATCATTCAATCAGGAATAAAAATGGTGGTCACCAATAAAATCATAATTGATGAGAACACCCCAAAAGGAACTTGGCGCGACAAATTGGAATTTTCGGCGCAAATGTTTAAAGAAGCCGGTGTTGAATATATCGAACTCAACCCACTCGAAAAATAAAAATTATCAAAAAAACTTTTTTCCCTCTTTAAATACCTCTTTTTGCAATTATATTTGCAAAGACTGATTTTAGATGACAACAAAACAAGGGGGATAAAATGAAAATCTTAATTGCTGATGACCACGCATTGTTCAGAGACGGACTTGCCATGCGTTTAGAGGAAATAAACCCCGATATAATTTTACATCAGGCCGCAACATTTTCACAAGCCTTAAAAATTTTGGATAAAGAAAATGATATAAATATGATTATTGTCGATTTAGATATGCCCGATATGAAATGGGAAGACGGTATTAATGAATTAAAAAGCAAATCTCCCGATGTATCAATGGTTGTTATCTCCGCATCGGAAGATATCAGAAATATTCGCAAAATTTTATCTACCGGTATTAAAGGTTACATTCCTAAGCGATCCGACCCCAAAATTATGCACAATGCCTTAAAGCTTATTTTGGAGGGCGGCACATATATCCCACCGGCTCTAATTGAAAGCACTTACGAAAATTCGGCAAATTCGCATCGTTCAAACGGCAAGACCTTAACCAACCGTCAATCACAAGTTTTAGATTTAATTGCGCAGGGAAAATCCAATAAACAAATTGCTTATGAAATGGGAGTATCAGAAGCAACAGTAAAACTGCATATCAATGCTTTGTTGCGTTCCTTAAAAGTCAACAATCGCACTCAGGCAGTTGTCACCGCTCAAAAAATGGGCTTAATTTAATTTACCTTGCCGCCACCAACGAAATTGAAGATATTGTATCGCCCATACCGACCAAAGTTATGGGCTTTTCAATCAAAATTGTCGGAACAACTATCAAATCCCATTGTCTGTAACGACCGATTCCCTTTACATCTAAATCATTTTGACCGATAGATGTTGCCAAATTTGAGGTTTCAATCAATCCGACATCGGAAACCGTATATCCGTACGCAAACAACAAGTTATCAATTGTTCCCGTACCGGCTTTGGCAGCTGCAACCGTTGAAGCGGTCATCATACCTTTTAGGTTTTGCTCAGGACTGATTTTAAATCCGGTATCTTGCAATGTAACATAAAGTCCGAACATATGAAGTTGTATTCTCTTAACTTGCAATTTTTCCTTAATTTTTACAATTGCTGCAAACAAATTTTCGGCTGTTGTTTTGTCTTTGCAAAGACGAGCAAGTTTTTCTTCACTGAGGGCTTCTAAAACATCAATTGTTTCTCTTTCGTTTATCCCGATTGAATCCATTAACGGTACAAGCAAATTAACAATGGCTTTTCGAACTTCAACATCTTGTGTTGACGCAATTTCCAAATGGAAAATTGCTTCCTTATTGTTTTCTTTCCACTTTTTCAATTCGGGTACAATGTTTTCAATTAATTTAACCCCGTCATTGTTTGAGGTTAAAGCATGAAAGCCCGATAAAATTACATATTCGGTTTTGTTTTTTTGCACATAGTCCATAAACGGTTTATCAATTACCAATTTCAAATTTAACGGATCATATGTGGCAATAAATCTGTTTGATTTCGGACAGGTGAATTTTTTACCCTCAAGCAGTAAAACATCGCCTCGGTCAAACTCAATAATCCAGTGAATAAGAGCCACATCGTTTTCACGATTTATGCTATATGCAGGTGCCAAATTGCCGTTTTCATCAAACGATAACAAATTGTCTTTTTTAACAAACTGATCGGCCTGAAGTTTAGGCAAAGAGTTTGTATGCGCCACAACTTTTTTAATACCGACCGTTGCCAAAGCATTGGCCACAATTCCGCCCTGCCCGCCGATTTGAAGCCTGTCATAACCGATGTTATCATTGAGCCAATCATAAACATCTTTATCTTCGGTTATCCACTCTTCGGCAATTCCGTTGGTAAAGCATTTAAAAATGCCTTTTACCACATCTTGCGGAGTATAAATTTTTGTTTGCTTAATATCTTGCAAATCTTGTAAACTCAAATTCAATTCTTCAATAAGTTTTTTCAAATTTTGAGCCGACATTTTTATCACCGCATCAATGTTTGCATTAAAGGCGGTAACTGCCGAATTTATGTTGCTTAATTCTTTTAATTGCTCAGGTACGATTTTATATTTTTCAAGCCAAATTTTTTTCAAATCAGCAGTATCCATAATTTATCTCCATAATTTTATTTATTTTTTATCGGCAAAAAGTTGCCACTCAAAGCTTCCGACTTCATCACATTTTTTACAATAAGCATGCCATTTTGAAGATATGTGTCCGCAAGTTGAACACACCCAAACATTATCTTCTAAACACGATGTTGCTTTTTTCTTCCAATTATCCGCTGCTTTTTCATTGCTGTTTGCATGCTTTTCATAATAAGCAATGGTCTTAGCCATTTTTTTGGTCGCCGGATTATTAATCAAGAAAACTTCAAACTCATTTCTCGCCTTATTCCACAACCTTGCTTTACAATATAAATCAGCCAAAATCATATTGTTAACCGACGAATTTTTACCGTTGGTCAAAGCCAAGCTTTCCATTTTCTGTACTTTTTCCGTAACACTGTCTTCCGGCCACAAATCAAGATAAGCTTTGGCAATTTCCGTGGTCGGATTTAAGCGCCAAACTCGACTTAATACCTTAGCCGCTTTTCTTGTTTGCTTATCATTTTGAACATAATATTCAGCCATCAAAAGAGCTGCCGGCACAAAATTTGGGGCACATTCAAGCGCTTGCGAACAAAACTTAAAACAATTTACATTATCATCTTTTTCTTTTGCGGATTTAGCCAACTCATACAAAACCACCGCCTTAAATTTTTGATAATTTTCTTTATTGATAATATCTTTTTTAAAACCCGAATTTAAAACCTGCAAAGCGCCCTCAAAATCGCCCGATTTAACTCGCAAATTAAATGCACTTTCAATTACCCAATATAAATCTTGTCTGATCTGATATGCTTTGTTGGCGGTTTTTAGAGCTTCGGCAAATTGTTTTTTTTGCATTTTGGCTTCAATATCCGCCTTAAAACCGACAAGCTTTAAGTTTGGATTGCTCTCAAGTTTTGCCGACAATTCTTCCATCTTGTCAAAATTTTTCTCGCCTTTATAGATTTTTAAAAGCAAAATATCGATTAAGACATCATCACCGATAATTTTTTTCAAATCCGATAAATTTGTTTTGGCTTTTTCCAAATCTCCCTCAGTAATCGAGACCATGGAATCTACCAACAGCATCATAGCCTTATTTACTTCTTTTCGATTTAATACAATTGTTTGGTCATCGGAAATATTTTTTGCATAACATAAAGCTTCTTTTTGTTGCTTTTGCACAACTTTGTGCAAAACAAAATTTGTAACCATAACCAGCAGAACAACCCCAGTTAAGCAAAACAAAACCGCAAACAACGGTAAAATTGTTTCAAAAGAGCGCCAAGATATATAAGCAATTGCACCTCTGTCTGCCTCCCATACAAGCAAAATCAAAAAAGCAAAAATTCCAAAAAATGTCAGATTTTTTTTCATATTTACCTCACTGGTTTTATTGTTGATTTTGCAAACTTTCGGCTTTCATAAAAGCAAGAGTTTGAACTCTTATCAGGTCAAGAGCCTGTTCCAATTTTTGCAAAGTCAAAACCTTTTGTTCCCATAGCTTAAAATCTTGGGTATTGTACGATTCGTTTTGTTTCATTTTTTCAATTGCCAATGTAATATATCCTTCATTTACAAGTTGATAAACATCATCAACAGATAAAGCCGCTTGAAGTGTTTTTTCTTTGTTCTGATGTTTTTCAATGACCACCAACTCATTTAATTTTGTGGTGATTTTTTCTTTCCAATTTGCCGGTTGTTTATCGGTATTAGCTTCATTATTTTCTTCCGACACAACATTTTTTTGCATATTTTCATAAAGCTTGTTAAATTCGGCAATTAATTTTTTCTGACAAACAACTCCATTTAAAGCAACCTCATAAATATCCTCACTTGCTTTTTGCATGGTTGTACCGAATGCCAGATGTTTTAACACTTCTGCCTCATACACAAAATTTTGCTTATAAGCATTATCTTTTACAAGCATGGCTGCCGTTAAAATAAGTGCCCCTTGTGAAGTTGCTTTGACTAAATTTTTGGTCACGGATTCTAAACCATCAACTCTGCCGACCAACCCCAGCACAACCGATGTATCGGCTTTTGCATCAAGAATTTTTTCATTAAACTTTGACACCATATCAATTTTATTATTAAGCATCGCCAAATCTTTGCGTGAAACCCCATCTTTCGGCGCATTTTCCAAGCCACTTATTTTGCGTTCAAGCGCATCTATTTTGTTTTGCAAAAGCACAATAGCTTCCGATTCTTTATTTTGCGATTTAAAAACATTGGCAAAATCAGGGTTTTTATACCACAAATAAGCCCCTGCTCCACAAACGGACAAGAGAACAAACCCTAAAACCAATCCTTTATAAGATGTTGATTTTACTTGCTTAACTTCATTTTTAGTTTCTATATTTTCAACCATTTTATAATCCTTATGTAAAAATTCTTGGCAACGATATTTTTATAGTTTATATAATTATAAAAAAACTGCAATAAAATACCTCGGATTATACAATATGATTGTTTTAGGAATTGAAAGTAGCTGTGATGAAACCGCCTGCGCCATTGTCAACGAAAAAAGACAAATTCTGGGGCATAGTGTTTTATCTCAACAAGAGCATATTGCATTTGGCGGCGTTGTACCTGAAATTGCCGCTCGTGCACATTTGGAACACATTGATGAAATTATTGAAGCGACCGTTAAAAAAGCAAACATTTCGCTTGAAGAAGTTGATGCCATAGCCGCCGCATCAGGACCCGGATTAATTGGCGGAGTCGTAGTCGGGGTAATGGCCGCAAAGGCACTTGCTCTTGCTTTAAACAAACCTTTTGTGGCCGTCAATCACTTAGAAGGCCATGCCTTATGTGCCCGACTTTCAAACGATGTACAATATCCTTATTTATTGTTGTTGGTATCGGGCGGACATTGTCAGATACTTATTGTCAAAGATGTCGGAGAATATGAGCGTTTAGGCACAACCATTGATGATGCTGCCGGCGAAGCCTTTGATAAGGTAGCCAAAATGTTAGGGCTTGGGTATCCCGGAGGCCCGATGATTGAAAAAAGAGCCGCCGTCGGAAACGAGACCAGATTTTCGCTTCCTCGTCCGCTAATTGGCTCACCAGATTGCAATTTATCGTTTTCGGGCTTAAAAACCGCAGTCAGAAAACTTATAGAGTCATATTCGCCCGACGGAACATTGGAACATGCCAATATTCCCTCTCAAGACATTGATGACATATGTGCTTGTTTTCAATATGCCGCAACCGACTGTTTGGTCAGAAAACTCAAGAGAGCAATTTCAATATTTAAACAAAAATACCCTTTAGGGAAAGATTTGGTTGTATCGGGAGGAGTTGCTGCCAACACATATTTAAGAACGGCTTTGCAAAATTTGGCTCAACAAACCGAATTAATTTTTTCGGCTCCGCCGATTCGTTTTTGCACCGACAACGGTGTTATGATAGCTTGGGCCGGACTTGAAAGGTTTGAAAAAGGCTATATCAACGAGCTTGATTTTAAACCCAGACCTCGTTGGCCGTTAGATGAAAATGCGCCCAAAGCCGCCGGTGCCGGAGGAGTGAAAGCTTGAGAAACAAAGATGAAACCACACAAATTGTAAAAATTTTTGAAAAGCTTAATCCGAATCCACAATGTGAGCTCAATTTTTGCAATGCTTACACTTTGCTTGTTGCAGTTGTTTTATCGGCGCAAAGCACCGACAAAGGTGTAAACAAAGCAACCGCACAATTGTTTAAAATTGCCGATTCTCCACAAAAAATGTTAGCTCTTGGTATTGACGGTTTGAAAGAACATATCAAAACCATCGGACTTTATAACAACAAAGCTAAAAGCATTATGTCTTTAAGCCAAGATTTGGTAACCAAATTTAACGGTCAAGTTCCGCAAAATCGTCACGATTTGGAAAGTCTTGCCGGTGTCGGCAGAAAAACTGCAAATGTAGTGCTTAATGTGTGGTTTAATCAGCCGACCATCGCCGTTGATACGCATGTTTTTCGCATTGCGCACCGCTTAAATTTGAGCGATGGCAAAACTCCAAATGAAGTTGAACAAGATTTAGTTCAGCTTTTAGAACCTAAATATGCCAAAAATGCCAATCATTGGTTTGTTTTGTTCGGAAGATATACTTGTAAAGCGCTCAAACCACTTTGCAAAACCTGTCCCATAAGCCATTTGTGCAATTCAGAAGATAAGAGAATTTAATTGTAATATTCTTGTATAAACACAAAATTGATTTCACAATTTTAATTATGACAGCTGCTATAATAAGCATTTTATATTAAAACATAGTGTTATTAAAGTTATCAATTAACAGTTTTATAAGCGATGCATATAACTGAGGTCCATTTACTATAAATCTTGACAAGCTATTTCAAATAAATAAAATAATGTTGTTTGATTTTTGTTTAGGAGGTATAAAATGGCAAAGGAAATTGAACGCAAGTTTTTAGTTACGGGTGATGCTTGGCGGACATTGGCAAAAGGTACTCACTATCGTCAGGGTTATCTTAACAGCATAAAAGAACGAACAGTTCGTATCAGAACTATTGATGACAAAGCATATTTAACCGTTAAAGGTCCGACAGTGGGTGTTACTCGTATGGAATTTGAATATGAGATTCCGTATAACGATTGTGTTGAAATGTTAAAAAATTTGGCTGAACAGCCCATCATTGAGAAGGCTCGTTATAAAGTGCCCTACAACGGACTTGTTTGGGAAATTGATGAGTTTTTCGGTGTAAATGAAGGTTTAATTGTGGCTGAAGTTGAACTTCAAAGCGAAGATCAGGTGTTTGAAAAACCACAATGGATTGGTCAAGAAGTTTCGGGAGACCCCAGATATTTTAATTCCAATTTGGTAAACAATCCGTACACAACATGGAAAAAGTAATTTTTTAAAGGACAAGAAAAATGACAGATGTTTATGCAAAAAATGTTTCCGTATCGGCAGATGATGCCGCTAAACTAACTCCTCGTGCCGAGTTTAGAGTGTTTGGTAAAGACATTATCGAAAGCGTAAAAGAACATATGTGGGAATGCAAAGCCACTTTGTATAAAGCTCGAATTATGCCGGCTGAAACATATATTTTATCTAAAAAAACCAACGATGCAAATGTTAAAGTTCGTGACGGTTTATTGGATATCAAAACAAAGGTCGGACAAACTCCTGACGGATATGAAATTTTTCAACCACGAGGCAAATTTCAATTTCCGGTTAAAAAAGAAGAACTATCCGCAATTTTATCAAATTTGCAAGTTGCGATGACATTAGATAAAGAATCATATTCTTTTGATGAATTTTGTGAAATGGTAAAATCGCATAATGATTTAACTTTGGTAACCGTTGAAAAGAAAAGATACGGGTTTTCGGTAAACGGTGTGATTTGTGAATATGCATATGTTTGGTTTAATGGCGCTTTAGTTGAAACCGCATGTTGCGAAAGTGAAAATTATGAAGATATGAAAACTGCGGTTAAAGCTTTGGGTTTAAGCGAAATGCCAAATACCAATTATTTGAAAGCGGCTAAAAAAGTTGTTGGCTTTTAAGTAAGGTAATATCTTTGATTGTTGACTTAGTTATGAGTGTATGCTAACTTACACTCATAACTAAATTTTTTTTAAATTATGATACATATTACCAAGAAGCTTTTTTTAAAGCGGCCACATCTTACCGGAGAGTATGATGTTGCAAGTTATTTTGAGCTTCCGGCGAAAGATTTGTTTGATTTAAGAAATCTGCCGCCCGAAGAATTGGCTTATTCGTTTTCGATTATCTTAAAAAATGTAGCTTTATGTGAATATGCTACTCGAATCGATTATGTTTTGAGCAACCATACAAAACAGTGGCTCGGAATCTTGGCACGTCCTGAGCAAACGGAAATTGATTTTATCGAGAATGCTTTAAAAGATGTGCTTTCACCACCAAGTTGTGCCGAGCGAGCTAAAATGTGGTATAAGCACTATTTTATGCCCGAGGTGATAAGAACATTGCCTTTAGAAGTCGATACAAATTTTGCCGTTGAGTTTGAAAAGGTGTTGCTTCATATTATCCGTCTTAAAAAGCGCTTTGCCAAGCTCTCAAAGATGAAAGCAAAATGTTTTCTGTCTTGCAAAAAGAAAAAGCGAATCGATAAGCTTATGGATAATATCTGCTACTACTTGCTTGACCACAGTGTAGGAATTTATGCCATTTTGCTTTACGGATATAAGCTTTATTGCGAAAAGAGTTCAAATGTGCTGATGTTTAAGTGGTATCTTAAAAACGAAAGCTAATTTTAACGGGAGAATTTCTTCTCCCGTTTTTTTCTTACCAATTATAATTGAAACCAAGCCCGATTGACGATGCGGTATAATCAGAACCAAATGTATTGGTTAGCCAACCATAAGTTGAATAATGATTACCGAAATCATACGTACCACCAAGTTCAATACTACCTAATGTCATATTATCTACTGCTTCAACTGTGTCTAAATTAGTTATTTTTACCTCATTTCCGGCATTAAGTGTTTGAATAATGCTCGGTTTTACATAAATATTGTAAAAACCACTCGGTATATATCTGGCTTGCCCCAGTTTAACACCAAATTCAAGCTCGAGTTGTTTTATATCTTCATATTGATATTTTTTACCCAATGAATCTGTTGTATCATCATAACTTACCCAAGTATAAGCGGCTCCAACAGATGGAATCAAATAAGCTGAATTAATTAAATCATAAGTAACACCTGCTTCAACATTTGCGCCAAATTCAAAACCATCATTATCAGTTTTAAAACCTTCATCCGTACTGAGTTCGGCCTTTTGCATACCGGCATAAACAACACTGAATATATTGACATAACTGTCATCATATTGATGATATAATCCTATTAAATAACTTTGGGCATCTATTTCAGATGATTTGTCGGTAACATATTTTTCCCCTTGACCATTCATTTCATAACTACCTTTACGATATGAGGCAAAAACACCCAATTTATTATCAAAGTTGCTTTGAAGGTCTCCACCGGCTTCTATACCAAAAACTTTTGCATCTATATCAACCGGTGATTTAATATTTAAAGAATTATAATCTGTATTTACCCAAAGATCCGAATGTGGACTGTTAAACCATGAACGTGAACAATATTGGCATCGTACAGGATATGTGTTAGATGTTTTCACTTTGTGCATAATATTTTGTATCATACCTGTTTTTTGAGTAAGAGCAACTCTTGGCAAAGCTATTGCCCCAATAACTTCGGAGGTAACAGACAATAAATCTGAATTTGAAACATCACTCATCTGTAGGTACCAACTGTTTTCTCCATATATTGTTCCCTCATCGTTTCCTTGTGTAGCGTCTACCGGATTAAATACGACTTCATACAAATATGGACTTTTATAAACTCTGGTAACATTAAATGAATTTTCATTTCCCTGTGTATCGTTTGTTGACTTTGCAAACAATATGTTGTTACCTCTGATATCTGCATCTGATGAAGCATGCACAATTACATTTGTTGTGCCTTCAACATTGCCATCTATGTATAACATATCAGCTTCTAATGTATCAGTATTTAAGTCTAAATGATAAAAGCCATTTGAAGAATTGAGGCTTTTTAACTTAATTTCATCTGTGTAACCGTTTGCAACATCAAATACTGCATTATTTAAAAAGAGTTTCGTAACAGCTAAAGCATCTGCATTTTCTGTACCATCTTCTTTAAGTGATGCAATAAACTTACCTTTTACTTCATCATTACCATGAGTATATGAGCCAAACTTTAAGGTGGTGCCATCAACACTTACATTTTCAGCATTTATAATTGCATTGTTCATTGCTACAAACTGTGTGGTTGTACCCAAATCAGCATCTACTGTGTCATCTCCCACAAACGAGAGGTCATATTTATATGTGTAGTCTACTGCAGAT
>JAFTYO010000044.1 GCA_017464685.1 Alphaproteobacteria bacterium | reverse complement strand
GAGGTGAATTCCGGTGATAATTGCTTACTAAAGTTATTAAGCGGTGACAATTATATTATTATGTTTTAACACCTCAAAGATGACTAAATATCCACAAAGAAGACTCGTATAAATTGCAAAAAAAAAAAACGGTTTATGATGTGATGTGAAAGGTAAATTTTTGCACCTTTCAAATGTACTTAAACTTAATTTTTGTAAAGGATACAAATTATGAGAAAATATTTTCTTTTATCTGCCGTTGCAATACTTGCTGCAACAAATGTAAATGCAACAACCGATTACGCAGAAGTTACCGCAAAAGCAACAATTGAAGTGGCCGGTACTTTTGAATGTTCAGATTTAGATTTCGGTACTATTGTTGTTAAACAAGGTAATGCAGAATCTATAGTTACTGCTTTTATGTCTTATGATGAAAATGAAGATTTTATACAAGCATCATCTAAAAGTGGAGATATTATATCAGTTTCCGGAGCATCTACAGCAAGTTGTGGTTATATTGATGACTATCATACACCATCCGGAGTCGATATACCAACTTCTGTAACTCTTATAGGAAATAATGGTTCTATGACTGCCGCTCTTAAAATGTCAGATGAAAGTTGGTTTTATATAGATGGAACATTAACAATACCTGCCAATGTCAAAGCAGGTGAATACACAGGTTCATTTACCGTAACAGCAACTTACTAATCTTTAATTTATAACTAAAACTCCCCGCAGATTTTCATCAACGGGGAGTCTTTTTTAGTGCTTTTTCAATTATAAAGCTGATGTATCAACTTTAACACCGACACCCATTGTAGAGCTTATAGAAACTTTTTTCATATAAGTTCCTTTAACGGCTTGCGGTTTTGCTTTGATAATAGCTTCAATAAATGCTTTGGCATTGTCATAGATTTTGTCTTCAGAAAACGATGCTTTAGCAACACCAGCATGAACAATTCCGTTCTTTTCAACACGATATTGAACTTCACCGGCTTTTGCTTTGGCAACGGCTGTTGCAACATCTACGGTAACAGTACCGAGTTTCGGGTTTGGCATTAAACCTTTAGGACCTAAAACACGAGCAACACGACCGGCCATACCCATCATATCAGGGGTAGCAATACAACGATCAAAATCAATCTTGCCTGACAAAATTGAATCAACAAGGTTTTCTGCACCAACAATATCAGCACCTGCTGCTTTTGCTTCATCAGCTTTTTCGCCTTGAGCAAACACTGCAACACGAACTTTCTTACCGTTTCCGTGCGGAAGCGGGCAAACGCCTCTAACCATTTGATCAGCGTGCTTAGGGTCAACCCCTAAGTTAATTGCCAAATCAATTGTTTCATCAAATTTTGCTGTTGCATTTTCTTTAACGATTTTAACAGCGTCTTTTAATGCATATGCTTGATTTTTATCAAGATTTTTATATGCGTTTACAATTCTTTTTCCTGCCATCGTCTTACTCCACTACCTTAATACCCATAGAAACAGCCTGACCTTTAACCATATTCATAGCAGATTCAACTGTTGAACAGTTCAAATCAGGAAGTTTGGTTTGAGCAATTTCTTTAACTTGAGCAAGAGTAATCTGGCCGGCAAAAGATTTTCCAGGTTCTTTGGAAGCAGATTGAACACCTGCAGCCTTTTTAATGTAATATGCAACCGGAGGAAGCTTTGTGATAAAAGTAAAGCTTTTATCTTCATAAGCTGTGATGATAACCGGAACAGGAATTCCCGGTTCCATTTTTTGAGTTGCTGCATTAAATGCTTTACAGAATTCCATAATATTCAAGCCTTTTTGACCCAAAGCAGGACCAACCGGAGGAGAAGGGTTAGCTTTTCCAGCGGCAATTTGAAGCTTGATTAAACCTAAAATTTTCTTTTTAGACTTAGCCATTTTTCATACCTCTTAGTTAGGTTTCGTGGTTTTGAACATGGCTGTTCTCCCACGAAATATATTAAAACAAAAAATTCAATCTCTTAAAAAAGTTTTAAGAGTGGACATATCTATATCATAAAACTTTTAAAAATCAAGAACTTTTTGAACTTGTTTTATAATTTAAAATACCAATAAAAAGTCATACCTGAAGAACCCAATACTCTTTCTTCAGCTTTAACACATATTTTTTCTGCTCTTGTCATTGGATATGGATAAGGATAATCCTTATCCCCCGGTTTTGCAAGATTTTCACTAGCTTCTCTATAATCCACGCTACCTGGCGTTGGTGAGCCTCCTAAAAATGATGCTCCCATGCCTACCAAATCTTGTCCCCAGTCTGCAGTTAATACACTCATACATACATCTTTAGGAATTCTGTTCATTGAGATATAAAAAATATCATCAGGGGATACTGAACCTGTGTATTTTCCATTTTCATCAAATGTACTATAAGATGGAACACCAAAATAAATTTGACCTCCCCAAAAATGTTGAGGATAATCAGAATTTTTATCAACATACATATCCTCAGGAACTAATCCCATCTTTTTGATATTCTCATTATTAAGACCATTTACGGTTTTTTGTGTGCCAAAAGCTGTTCTGACATTTGCTATAATAGTTGTCATTTGGTCCATAAATTTATTGACTTTATACTTAGACATGGCCTTGGAGTAACCGGCAATACCGCCAACAGAAAGCACTCCGATGATGGCGAGAACTCCAAGCATTTCAACCATACTTCTTCCGGTTTCTTTCGCATAACAGCTCATCTGCTTGGTGTTTTTATCATCACCTACCCATATTGTACACTTCGTCAAAAAACAACGGCGCATCTGAGCCATTCTTCGTAAGAAACTTTTTATCACGGCGCTTACTCCACATTTT
>JAFTYO010000004.1 GCA_017464685.1 Alphaproteobacteria bacterium | reverse complement strand
TTGTAATAGCAGCTGTTAATGTCGTCTTTCCGTGGTCAACGTGACCGATTGTTCCTATGTTGCAGTGTGGCTTACTGCGTTCAAATTTCTCTTTTGCCATTGTTATATAATCCTATCTCAAAGGGGTTAAGACAATTTCCGATATGTGAGTGAAAAATTGGAGCGGGTGAAGGGAATCGAACCCTCGTCATAAGCTTGGAAGGCTTCTGCTCTACCATTGAGCTACACCCGCAAACTCAGCTATCAGAACAAAACTTAAATGGTGGAGGGGGATGGATTCGAACCATCGTAGACTAAGTCGACGGATTTACAGTCCGTTGCATTTGACCGCTCTGCCACCCCTCCGCTTAAGTTAAGAGGGAAAAGAACAAATCTTTTTTCCTTCTGCATTGCAAATAACCTCATTTTTGCTTTCTTGTCAACCTTTTTTTTCATTAAATCTTAAATATTTTTGCATAAATTGCAAAATATGGTGTCAATCTTTTGATTTTCGGAGTTTTTTTGTATGCAAAACATTATCATTACTGAACAAAGCAATGCTGATACCAAAGATATTGATTTGATGGATTCTTTACAAATTGCTACCATTCTTAACAATGAAGATAAAAAAGTTGCATTTGCGGTAGAGTCGGTTTTAGAACAAATTGCCAAAGCCATTGATTTAATTTCGACAAGCTTTCTTGCAGGCGGAAGGCTGGCATATTTTGGTGCCGGCACAAGCGGAAGATTGGGAGTGTTAGATGCTTCTGAGTGTCCGCCGACATTTGGTGTCGATTCTTCAATGGTGCAAGGATTTATTGCAGGCGGTGATAAAGCCTTAAAATATTCGGTGGAAAATGCGGAAGATGGTATCGAAAATGCCGTTGAGGACTTTAAAAAATTTAATCCGAGCAAAAAAGATGTAGTGGTTGGTATATCGGCAAGCGGAAATCCCGAGTATGTTCTTGCCGTTTTGCAACAAGCAAAAAACATCGGTGCCACGACAATAGCCATTACTTCCAATCCGGAGGCTAAATTAAAAGTATTTGCCGATGTATTTATTTGTACTCCGGTCGGGCAAGAAGCAATTACGGGCTCATCTCGTCTAAAATCGGGAACGGCTCAAAAAATGGTTTTAAATATGCTTTCAACCGGCGCCATGATTCGAATCGGTAAAACTTATCAAAACTATATGATTGATATGAAACTCTTAAATACCAAACTTTTAAACAGAGGTGTTCGTTTTGTTTCGCAAATTTGCAATGTTGACAATGATGAAGCATTAAATTTGTTGCAACAGGCAGAATATAGTGTTAAAACCGCTTGTGTTATGAAGATAAAAAACTGTAATAAAGTGCAAGCCCGAAATTTGTTGGCTGAAAATGGCGGAATCTTACGAAAGGTAATATGATATGAGCAAAAAATTTGTAAAACCTAACAAACAAAACACCAATTCCAAAGGGCTTATTTTGTATGGTCGTCATGCCGTTATGTCGGCCATACAAAATCCAAACAGAAAAATACAAAAACTGGTTTGCACATCAGAAAATGCAATTGAATTGAAGAAAAAATATCCCAATCTCAATTTGGTTATAGCTGATAAAAAAGATATAGATAAATTGTTACCGTCTGAGGCTGTACATCAAGGTTATGCGCTTTATTGTTCCGAACTTGAAGGTCTAAGCATTGAGGAACTGTGCCAAATGACTTCAATAGATAAAAAATGTAATATATTAATTTTAGACCAAGTGACTGACCCGCAAAATATCGGCGCCATAATTCGTTCTTGTGCGGCTTTTGGCACAAAAGCTTTGATTGTTCAAGATAAAAATTCACCCACCGAAAGCGGAGCTATGGCAAAAGCCGCTGCCGGCACTATGGAATTTTTGCCGATTGTTCGAGTTACCAATTTAGCCAGAGCCATTGAAACCTTAAAGAAAAACGGATTTTGGATTGTCGGTATGGACGGTTATGCCAAAGACAATGTTGATAAGATAGATAAAAACGCAAAATTGGCCGTTATTATGGGAAGCGAAGGCTCGGGTATGAGACGATTGATTGAAGAATCTTGTGATATCACCGTTCGTTTGCCCATAAATGAAAAAGTTGAAAGCTTAAATGTATCAACTGCAGCGGCGGTTGTTCTATACGAACTGAGCAAATAAAACTTTATTGAAATTACAAAACCGGAAGCCTGATTTATAAGCTTCCGGTTTGAAATTTTACACTTGAGTAAACAAATGTTCCCAGCCTTTGAGCAGAACAAAAACTTTTGCATTTCTGCCGGCACAACAGCGTTGCAACTCACCGTCTCCTTTGTACAGATAAAAATTGTCTTTGAGGATTTCATGAGCATTTTCAACACTCCAACGAAAAGCTTTCCACCCTGTTTCGCATCCGGTTACGGTATCAACGCACCAGAACTCATCGTTTTCGGAAATTTCTTCTAAGTTCAACGCCCTAAGATAAACATTAACGGCATCTTTCATTGCCCAGATTTTTTTTAGTTCATCAGGCACCGGAACATAACGACCGGTTCTTTCATAACCGAATCTGGCAATGCTGATGGCATCAAGCGGAGTTTGTGCACCGAATACGGATTGATTGCGCTGATTTCTTCTGATGCTGATTTTGATATCATCAACTTGCAAAATTGCCGCATATTCCGGATATTCGGTCTCAACAAGAATTTTTATCCTGTTCTTAAATTCTTCCGGCAATTGTTTTTCGCATTGATAAGCTAAATGATAAAGCTCCGGATTTACAATTGCGGGTTGTTGTTTTTGAACGGTTTGTTCTTGCTGTGCCGATGTCGGCTCGATTGAAACAGGCTTGTTTGCTGTTGTCTTTTGAGTTTTGGAATTTGCATTTTTTGAAATTACAAAACCAACAATAGCGCTCAACAGTAACAAATTGAGAGCTAAGCTCAGATAAAATAAAGTTTCCATAAATAATAAATTTTAATGATAATAATGATAATTAAGTTTGCCGGCAGTATATTAAAAAAATATAACAAAATCAACAAAAAACATCTGCAACAGTAAAGGTGCAGATGTTTTAACTTCAAACTACAGTTTTTTTGAACGAGAGCGGACAAACTTAACAATGTCGTCAACCGTTTTGAAACTGTCAAGCTCATCATCTGAAATCAGAATTGAAAATCGTTCTTCTAATTTCGGTCTTAAAAGATCCATTCCGAATTTATCAAAGCAGATATCACTCAATTTTGCCTTAGCAGTAATATCAGCTCCAACTTCCGGAATAATCTCAATCATCAAGGGACGTATTTCATGAAAAATAGTCCAATTTAAATACTTGTCTATCATATATAAATAATTTTTAGTTGGTAAAATAGTATGTTTTTTTATATTTCTTGTCAAGATAAAATAATTTTTGAGCTTTACAGTAATTTAAAAAATTAAATCTCTTGAGCGTTTTTAGTTGTGAAGAACGGTAACAAAAAGGCTCTTGTTTTTATTCAAGAGCCTTTTTAATTTTTATTATTTTCTATCACCCATAATTCTTAAAAGATATAAGAACAAGTTGATAAAATCCATATACAAGGACAATGCGCCGGCTACGGCCTTACGAGTGATTGTATCTTCATTGTCATGGCTTGCATACATATATTTAATTTGTTGAGTATCCCAAGCGGTTAAACCTACAAAAATAGCTACCGCAACATACGAAATCACCCAATACATTGTTTCGCTTTGCATAAACAAGTTTACCAAGCTCGCAATAATCACACCCCACAAGCCCATCATCATAAATGAGCCCATAGAAGTTAAATCTTTTTTAGTGCTATATCCGTACAAGCTCATAGCACCGAATGTGGCAGCCGTAATTAAGAACACTCTGAACAGGCTTGCTCCGGTATAAACGAGCATAATCGGGGATATTGAAGCACCCATTACGGCTGAAAAAATCCAAAATATAGTCTGAACTTTAGCCGCACTGCCGTTTCTGACTGCCGAATTAAACATAAACACCATAACAAGCGGTGCAATGAGCATTGCCCAACCCAAAATCGACAATGTGGCATAACCGTTGTTAATGCTGAAAAACATTCCGATTAATCCGGTGTTAATAAGCAAATAAACTGTCAACGCAGTTAAACAAAGTCCGCCTGTCATATAATTATAAACTTTTATCATATACGAACGCAAACCCTCATCAACCGTAGTCCTTTCTACAGCAGAAGCATAAGATTTTGTTTCCATTTTTTTCTCCTTAAATTATTATCCTTATTTAAATATAGAAATTTTTTTTCAAAAAATCAATAATCCTTAATTATTCATTATTAAAAAAATCGTATATCTTGGCAAACACCAAATTGTAATACACAAAAAACACCGAATAAAACACCAGATTCAAATATCCGTTACAAGCCAAATATTTATCAGCTTCATACACTGCCATACAAGGTAAATTTAACAAAACCATTATGGCAATAAATCGCCAATAATTACCCGCACTTTTTTTCCAAGCTTTTTTGATTGAGCCGTTTAACCCTTGAACAGAAGCAATAAAACCTAAAAACGGGCGGCACAATATAAACGGCAAAAACAACATTAATACAGCGGTTAAAACTATCATATTTAAGGTGCTGACCGGTGCTTGTTGCAGTTGGTACATATAGCTTTCCAAAAACGACAGGTATTCATCATCAAAACCCATTAATAATGGTAAATACGGCAAAACTGCCAGTAAAAAGCTCATCGCTACCACCAAAAAAAACATCTTGGTTGATGGTATCAAGCTGGCAAAAACATCGGTTGTTACAAAATATGGTTTTTTGTTATAATAAACACGGAAAAAAACGCACCAATAGTAATAATATGAAAACAACCACAATACGCTTTTTTTGTTTGATAAGCCACCATCTATATGCCAGAAAACAAGCAAAAATACAAAATTAACCACCGAAAACCAACCAAACACCGCCATATTTTCCTTAATATAATGCAGTGCTTGGTTTAATGTTTGTGCCACCGGTATTTTTTTGTTTACATCTGCCATATCTTATGCTCTGACAACTGCCGGCTCCGTATCTTCTTCAAATGTGTCAGTATCAGCATTTGGATCATAATCGAGACCGAGTTTTGATAGCATATCATCGTTGATGTCTTCTCTTTGAGCCACAATCCAATCAGGCACATTCGGACACGGTTTCATGGCTGCCAATTTTTTCATACCGCTGTCAAGATACCATCTTGGCGAATCGGCCATAATAGGTCTGTCAATATAACTTTGCATCAACACAACTTGTTTTAACATCGGCAAGCTCAAAAGTTGAGTTGTGGTAATAACCGAGACTCCCTGCAATTGATATGAAACATTCTTTGCAAACGGATTTGATGCTTTACCCAAACCGCCTTCATTCTTAGAATATGATGTTGTCTGAACGGTTCTGTTACCAATCATCTTAGAAAAGCGCTGAGCCGTAACTTCGTTGTTTTGTGATAAGATGATTTTGCAAGCAGTGGTTGAAATTACGGTTTCCAAGTCATCTTTACCATACTTACCCGAAATTTGTCCTAAGTCTTGTCCGATTAACAGATATGACACTTTTTGACCACGACCTACCGCCGGTCCGTCAATAACGGCTTTAAGTTTAGGCATTTGCGGAAACTCGTCGAGTACAAACAAACTCGGGAACGGTCCCATTTTGCCATCAGTCTTATTTAAAAATTTCGGCGGATTTGAAATTAAGTATGAACTCATCAACTCAATAAACACACTTGATATCATACCCAAAGCTCTGGCATCGGTCTGGTTAATCGACAAGTAAACCGAAATGGGCTTAAACTCACCGGTAACGGGGTCTTTCATACCTCGCAAGTCTTTAAAGTGTAAGTCTGAAAAACTTGTTCGTGCCACCACAGCCGAGTTCTTAAAGATATTAATTCCGGCAAATGCGGTTGAAATTACGGAGCCCCTTTCTTTATCAGGCATTGCAGACAGTGAGCTCAGCTCGGTGTAACATCGTTGCGAATAACCATATTTACGAGCTTCTTCAACTGCCTCGTCCAACAAATCGTGCATCGGGTCAGCCATTGAGGCCATTTGGTCACCTTCAGCCAATCGACGCTTAATTTCTTGCGCCTGTTTAATTTGTGCTTCCGTGAGCCATTCCAATATCATCGCAATGCACGATTCTCTGCCTATCCATTTTTCCGGCAACAAATTCCATGTACCAATCGGAAGATAATTATCAATGGTGAGTGTTCCGTTTTTCATATCAGCAATGGCTTTTGGTACCATTGGATCGCGCATATCCTGATAGTAGCCTTCCAAAACTCTTTTATCTTCTTCATCAAGTTTGCCTTCATAAATTCGGCCGATAAAATAGTCGTTGGCACGAGCTCTTTCACATTTTGATACAATAAAGTGTATAAAACCGTTCAATGCAGCACGACCGGTTTGTGACCAGTGTGGGTCGGCACCGCCTTTAGGGTCTTCAACCAAAATGTTACAAATAGAATCGACATACATATCTCTATCAGGCCCCATTTCAGGCACTGCATTAGGCGCAAGCGGATTCCAGCTTGGATAATATATACCCTCGCTCGGATTATCTTCAGCACCCCAGTTGATGATAAAGACAGGGCCGACTTTAGCCCTTGCGCCTGATGTCTTATAACACAATTCAGGCTTAGGGTCATTAATAATCAGACTCATACCCTTGGCATGAAAAATTGTAGGCATCACTACACCAACGGTTTTACCTGTTCCCGGAGGTGCACAACACAAAGTAGATAATGTTTCTTTTAATAAAAGCAATCTGCCGTTAAATTTTCCTACTACTTGGCAGAATCCGTCAAAACCTAAAAGCTCCATTTTATTAATGTCACGCAAAGTTGCAATGCGTGCCGAACCATGCACATTAGATTGAAAACGATACGGACAAGTAAGCATTCCGGTAATTAGACCCACCGGAAGTGATATAATCGGCAAAATCGGAATCCATCGCCCAAGCGAAAATTCATTTCCTGCCGATAATTTTTGCATCCAGTTATAATATTGATTAAACAAAAATGACGGGCTATCTTGTATAGCTTTTAAAAATGCCTTTACAGTTGCAATGGTGTTCTTTGAGATACCTTTTTCAATTAAAAAAGCTAAAGGTAAGGAAAATACTGTCAAAATTAAAGTTACAGCTAAAGTAATTAGCATTGTTAATGCCATCCATTTAACTGCGTTATCATATTCTTCCCACTCTGTTCCTCGATTTCTTAATGCCATTTTACTTCCTCGCTATAAAAATTATGAGTTGTTTTTAAGCAATTTTTTAAGCTTTGCCAGATCATTTTCTTCAAGTTTAGCTTGTGCTTCCTCAACAGTCTTAGAAAACAATTTGATTTCTTTTGGACTACCTCTGTTTATTCTGGTAACTTCAACTCCGGTATCATCCCATGTTTCAAACATGTCTTCAGCATTGATGATATTACCCATCTGGATAATTACATAAGGCTGAATACTTATATCAAAGTCAGTATCTTCAAGTTTTCTTGCCAAACTATCGCTTGCGATAGAAGCTTTTCTCACCGGTGATATCCTATGAGAATTTTCTGAGAACCATAGCGGTTCTTCATTGTTGAAACGTTCTTCATCAGCAAGCCAATCTCCCGTTTCTTTATCTACTAAGCATAAACAAATTTTATCTTCAGAAACACCCAGAAAATCGATTATGGTATTTTTGATAGTTATACCCGAAAGTACATCATAACCTTTTTGTGCTAAAACCTCAACAATCGGATTGTTGGGTCTTGACTGTTTATCGTTTGAATTTTCTCTTTGTTGCTTTTCTGAACGAGGCGATTTGTTATATTCATCATCTGACTTACGACGATTTTCTTTTTGAAATTTATAATCATACTTATCTTGGCGAGATTTTTTATCTTCCAGTGAATCGTCTCTTTTCTCTTTGCGATCTTCTTTGTTTTTGCGCAAATTATTGTTACTGTGGACTTTTTCCTGATACGCAAAATTATCATCTTCATTATCAAAGTCGTTATTAAAGCTTTTGGTAAATTTAGCTTCTTTTTGCGTTTCTTTTTTCTTGACTTTCTTTTCATCAATTTTGAATATATCCGATTTTTCAAACGAATCAAAATCTAAATCAAAATCATCTTCCTCATTATCTAAATTAAACAACGAATGACTGAATGTCTCACGTGCATTTACAGCACGTTCTTTTATTCCGCCTGAACCGTATACATTATTATTTGCCACGCCTGTAGGTGAAGCATAAGAGCTTGTGGCGGTTAATCTCGTGTTTGAAAGTGTTGAGGGTTTTGCAGATGAGGTATCCGAATAATCTCTAATAGGTGCTCGATGTCCCGTGGGTCTGATTTCTTTATACGATTTTTTCTTGACCACAACAGGTGTTTTATTAACAGTTGGTTTTATAACAACATTGTTACCTCTTACCAAGTTTACGGGTATCATGATAAGTTTTGTAATCATTTTTTCCCAAGCAACCATACTCAATGCTATCCAGCCCGTAAGCCATAGAGGAACGAAAGAAATGATAATCAATATAAAAGCCCATTCTTTAGGAGTGTCAATTACCCAACCGGATGACCACAGATTCCATGCATAAACCCAATGTAACGGCCAGAATATATCAAAGCGCCAGTTTTCGAGCATAATAACTCTCACACCTTCAGTGAAGATTATACTCCACAGGCATCCGACAAAAACTATTCTAAACAATACAAGCAAGGGTTTCATCAGTTCTCCTTGTAAATTTAGCAAATAGTATTATATTTGAGCTCAAATAACAAGTGTTTATTACTCCTTACTCTGCATAATTTTTTGTGAAATGTTTTTTCTTAAAGAATCTGCATCTTTAACAACAGATGCTTTTTCTTGTTTTATACGGTCTTTTATAACATCTTCAATGGTTAATTTTTCACCGATAGAAATGTTCTTTATCACCACATGTGTGTCCATATTTTCATATTTTTGAATATCTCTATTTGAAAAATATTCAAGCGGCTTTAATATCAATTTAACATAGTTGATACTGTTAACTTTACGAATCCCTTTTAACCACACAACCAAAATTATAATAAGTGCTATAAATAGCATATAATCGGAAAAACCGGCAATAACTCCATTATTGTTCCAGTATTGTACAATTACATTCCATTGTTTTATACTTAAAACATCAAATTTCCATAATAGTTTCATTAAGAAACGCGACAATACAAACAACACAATTGTCCATATAGTACTTAAACATAAAAACCTTATAACTCTACCGATTTTTTTAAACATATTTAACCTCTTGAAATATCTTTTTGATAGCCGGATACTCTATTGTCAATAGTTTTTGTTCCGTCACGCATAGCAAAACGCTTTTTAAAATCGGCCAACTTTTGCGCCCGCTCATTATTTTGCTGTCTTCTGGCTGTAAGAATATCTATTTGTGATTGACTATACTCTTGACATCTTTGATGAACACTGGGTTTGTTTTGTATAACAGCTTCATCAAATAAGCTACATTTGCTTTCAATAACTTCTTTAGATTTTTCTTCGGAGAACAATTTTTTGTTATACATTTCGCCCTTTTTGACGATATTGCCAATACTTTCATCTAAAGCTTTCACCTCAGCAAAGATAGACAAATCAGGCTTTCCCTTACCTCTTTTAGCAAAATGGTCATTATCAAGGTCTTTCTTTTGTTTATTTGCCAAATCATCAACTGCTTTACCAAGTTCTTGTATATAAGCATTCACTTCCTGATTAACTGCCTGTTGAATAAATTGTTCTTTTGAAACACTCGGATTTTGCACATCCCGATAAGCAATTTCAGCAAGTAAGCGAGTATCTTCTTCAATAATGGCAACAGATTTTAATATAGACTTCTGTCTTTTAAGCGCTCTATCTTCTAAATCTTGCTTTAACTCATCATTGGTTTTCGGCTTTTTTTCCTTCTTCCAAGTTTTCTCATCATTCATGAATTCATATGTCATCTCAATTTGGGATAAACTTAATGCCAATTTATCCACTGATTGCATCAATCCGACATTAGCGGTTACCTTTTTTTGAGCACATTTAATAAAATCTTGAGTGGCTTTATCCTTTTTAAGTTTATCTAAAAACTCCTGATTATAAGTATATTTCAATTTATGCGTATTCGGTTTTGACACATAGGCACTTAAATCGGCAAAAACATCTTTATAATCTGCACCATTTTTGTTATATGCATCTTTTCTGCCCTTTAGTACCGCATCATAAATACCGGCAAAATTTTCGACTTTCTTATGAGAATCTCTTAACTTTTCATCTTTTATTTTATCTTTTAACTCAGCCTTTCTTTTACAACCTTCAATAAAAACTCCGGCAGCACTATCAACTATACCTAAAGTAAAATCTTCAACTTTGTCAAAACTGTAAGTGAGTAAACCTAAAAACCACTCGGTGTACATATATTCAACAACATCACCTTTGGAAAATTTTTCTTTATCTCGTTCGGTAGATGGCGTTTGCACATCGCCCGAACGTTCGGTTACATCACCTTCTTTTTTAGCATCTTCTTTTTTAAGCTGTTCTGCCTGTTCAACCGTTAGGGTGCCTTGATATGCCTTATCTCTTAACTCTTCAACAGTCATTGTTCTTTTATCTGATTGTCTTTTTTTATATTCCTTATGCTCTGTAACAACTTCTTTTGAAGCATTCCTCTGACTTGCCTGACTTTGCAAATTACTAACCGACATTTTTTTCATCTTCGACTGAGCATCAAGA
The DNA here is from genome assembly GCA_017464685.1 of Alphaproteobacteria bacterium. Lineage (GTDB taxonomy): Bacteria > Pseudomonadota > Alphaproteobacteria > RF32 > CAG-239 > JAFTYO01. The sequence goes on along the minus strand of JAFTYO010000004.1, from coordinate 66,862 downwards.
TGACTTTCTATAATATCACCGGCTTTCTGTCCTTGCACATTTCTTCTGTTCGGATTGGATCCATAACCCTCTTTTGCAAAAATATCATGCAAAAAAACTACATTTTTATCATGCAAATCTTTCATACCGGTTTTATCCGGATACTTACCATCATTTTGCAATGCTCTTAAAAATGTAATGTTTTTGACCGTTTGTGTACCAAAAGTTTCACCATTGGGCAGAATGGCTTCATCTAACATATATTGAACCGGAGTTTTGCCCTCTTTATGGGACGGTATTAAATTTTCGGAATGCAAACTCTTCAAATTATCCAAAACAGCTACGGATATACCTTGTTGTACTGATGCATTCTCTACAAAATCGACATAACCGTCTTTGGGACACAAGTTCATATTTTGCGGAGCAATTTTTTCTACAAACTCGGAACTTATAAGTATTTGAGGATTTTCTTTTATAATAGCAGCGGCACTTGCCTTACTTTCATTGCTCATATCTTTTATTGATATAAGCTCAAACAATCTGTCTGCCTTTTGTTTTACATCTGTTTCTTCTGCCATTTTTTTGCTCCGTTTACTCAAATTTTCCTGTATTGTATCACAAAATAGTCGTTTTGTCTACATTATTTTGTTACATTTTTGCTAAACTTTTAAGTGTTTTAAAAACTCTCCCAATCGATGGTTTTCTCTGATACCATCCTTAGGAGTTACTTTTAATAGCCCGAAAAAGCGGGGCTTAATTTTATTAATTTCAATCGGGGCATATACTGCCGGATTTTTGATTAGTGCTTCATAAGCACCCTTTTCATCTTTTGACGAGGTTTTAAAGTAATTATTTATCAATCTTTCGGCATCAACCGGAAAATTTCTTTTTTTAATTTCTTCAGCAAATTTTAATTTACGCTCGCGTCTACGCTGATACTCTTCATACAACTCACGTTCAATGCGTTTTCTTTGAGCTTTTAATCGCTTTTCTTCATATGATATTTCGCAATTTTCAATGTCAATTAATATTTCTACATATGAAATTATGGCAAGTTGCAGATTTTGATCGGACAGACCTTCGGCAAAATTTAAAAATTCTTCATCGCTTGACATCGGATTGAGGGTTGCAAGCCTTTCAGGAAATGCTTGCAACATTATATCCCAACATAGTGAGGCATCATTTACAATTTTTTTACCGACACTTGGCTTATAGTTAGGCACCATCATTTCAGGTTGAAAATAAAAGTCTGGTACCATAATTTCATGTATTATGGCAATTGCGGATATTGCATCGATAAAATTGGCATATGCTTGTGCCAATTCAAGCTCGTCAGCACCCAAACTAAGCTCGGATATTTCGGCTCGGATATTGTTTTGTAAATTCGGCTCCGGCACTTCATAATCTTGAGTATCTTCCTGAACGTAAGCATCGGATGTTGTTTTATCTTCCGAATTTAAGAAATTGTTTAAAAGTTTTTCAAACTCATCTTCTTGAGAGTCTGTTTCTTCAAGCTTCTGACTGGAAATATCCAAATTGTCTATCAATGCCTCATCAATATCAATCACTTCTTTTCTTTTTTTTGCCATAATTACTTTTCCTCCGTTACAAAAATTACCCCTTTATAAGTACCATTTTTGACATCAACAACATGTACCTGATTTGATGATTGCACATAAACATAATCGGCAACTGCTTTTATATTGTCAATTTGTGCTCCCGCAACATTTTTGACTTGAATTTCAAACGGCTTAGCTGTTTTCTTTTCTAAGACTTTGCCGACCAATAAACAAAGCACAAAAAACACAAAAAAAGTTAGAACAAAAACTGTCGTTTTGATAATTTTGAGTTTATCCATCAAATCTTCCCTTGCTTTTTTTAAGGTTTTGCTTTATTGATACCTTAAAATATCTAAAATATACTTAATTTTATGACATGATTGACCAAGAAAGCAACATTTTTTTTACAAATCCGGCTCAAATAGAGCATAAAAATTTCAGGCTTGATAAATTTTTATCAAATTTGCCCGAATGTGAGCTTTCCAGAAATCAAATTCAACGATTAATTAAAACAGGTTGTGTGACGTTAGAAGAAAATGAAATTATTGATTGTTCATATAAAGTCAAGGTCGGTGATTGCTTTTCAATTGAGATTCCGCCTTTAGTTGAGGCTGAACCTAAGCCGCAAAACATACCTTTGGATATTGTGTATGAAGATTATGATATAATTGTTGTTAACAAACCTTCGGGAATGACCGTCCATCCTGCTGCCGGTGCTTATGATGGAACTCTTGTTAATGCCCTTTTGTACCATTGTAAAGACAATTTATCCGGTGTCGGCGGGGTTAAAAGACCTGGGATTGTACATCGCATTGATAAGGAAACAAGCGGTTTGCTGGTGGTTGCAAAAAATGATATTGCCCATCAGGGGTTATCTGAACAATTTTTTAATCATAGCATTGAAAGAACATATTTTGCCGTCACCTATTCAATTTTGAATCCGCTCAATGGAACTATTACTGGTAACATTGCTCGTTCAAATTTTGACCGCAAAAAAATGACGTTAGTCCAATCGGGCGGCAAACGTGCAATTACACATTACAAAACCGTGAAGACATACGGCACATTTGCCTCGCTTGTTCAATGCAATTTAGAAACCGGTCGCACTCATCAAATCAGAGTGCATTTGTCCTCAAAAGGTTGTGCACTCATTGGTGATAAAGTGTACGAAAAAAGCCATAAATCAGCTTTAAAAATTCCCGAATCGGCAAAAAATCTCATCAATACTTTTCCTCGTCATGCGCTTCATGCCACCACTCTTGGCTTTATTCACCCCGTCAGCGGTAAACAAATGTCTTTTTCGTCTATTTTTCCTAATGATTTTCAAAATCTTTTAGATAATCTTAGCAACTTATAGTTGCATAAACTAAAAATTAAAACTTATTGTTATATTGATGTTTATCATCTTTTTCTTATTATTGCCTAGGTCAATGTAAAAGGAGATAGACTATGGACAATACGCCTAAGCTTACCGGACTTGACTTTTCGCCAGAGAACAATCTTTCAAAATATTTGCAAGACATTCGTAAATATCCGATTTTAGAACCCGAGGAAGAATATAATCTGGCTGTGGACTATCAAAAAACAAAAGATAAAAACATTGCTTACAAACTAATCACATCACATTTAAGATTAGTGGTTAAGGTTGTATCAAAATACAAAGGCTACGGTCTCCCTTTAAGCGAAATGATATCGGAGGGAAACTTAGGGCTTTTATATGCCATTGAAAAATTTGAGCCGGAAAAAGGTTTCAGATTTTCCACATATGCTCTGTGGTGGATTAAGGCTTCGGTACAAAAATATATTTTAAATTCGTGGTCTTTAGTAAAATTAGGGACAACCGCCGCCCAAAAAAAATTGTTTTTCAATTTAAGAAAAATCAAAAACAAATTAAATTTGGTAGATGACAGAGATATGTCCGAGCAAATTTTGAGTAAAATCGCCAAAAGTTTAGATGTTTCGGTACAAGAAGTGACCGATATGAACACCAGACTTAAAGCTCACGACGGCTCATTAAATGCGGTTTTAGATTCTTCATCTGACGGCACTTCCGAATGGATGGATTTTATTTCGGACAACAAACCCAATCAGGAAGAATGTTTTGCACATTCCGAAACCATGCGTTACAGAAGAAAACTTTTCAATGAAGCTTTGGTGGTGTTAAATCCGCGAGAAAAAGATATCTTGTTTAAGCGACGTTTGGCCGAAAAATCGGCGACACTTGATGATTTGAGTAAAACTTATCATATTTCAAAAGAACGAGTAAGGCAAATTGAACTTAATTCTATTAAAAAAATTACCAAAGCTGTCGGTATGATACAATAATAAAATTTAGTTTTGATTAAAAATCTGGTTGTTTTTATATAAAAAACCCTTCGTTGATATGTAACAACGAAGGGAAATTTTTACTTAGCTGAAATCTTGAGTTCATCGGGATTAAGGCATTTGAGCTCATCAATCACAAACAAGCCGTTGTCACGGATGAGAACATCGTCAAAATAAATCTGACCGCCGCCATATTCAGGGGTCTGGATAAGAACCAAATCCCAGTGGATTTCGGAGGAGTTGCCGTTAGGTGTTGCTTTATAGCAGTTGCCGATTGCTATATGAAGTGAGCCGGCAATTTTTTCATCAAACAAGATATTACAAATATCTTTGGTGATGAACGGATTGACACCTAAAGCAAACTCGCCGACATAGCGAGAGCCTGCATCTTTGTTGAATATGTTCTCGAGGTCTTCCTTGTTGCCGGAGTGTTCACAGTTGACGATTTTTCCGTTTTCAAACCACAGCTTGATGTTGGAGAATTTCTTTCCGTCCATATGGCTTGAGGTATTGAAACGGATAACACCGTTGATTGAATCTCTTATCGGAGCAGAATATACTTCTCCGTCCGGAATGTTCTTGTGGCCCGAGCAAACAACCGTACCGATGTTTTTGATGGAAAACGAAATGTCCGTTTCAGGACCTACGATTCTGACCTTGTCGGTTTTCTTCATCAGTTCAGCCAGTTTGTTCATGGAAGGCTCCATCTTTGAGTAGTCAAGCAAACAAGCATCAAACAAAAAGTCTGTAAACTGCTTGGTTGACATACCGGCCTCATAAGCCATCACATCGTTAGGGTAACGAAGCACGCACCAACGAGTGTTATCTACTCGATAGCGCAGAACTTGTGCATAGCTCTGGCTATATTCAGCCTGACTTTCATCGGATACATCGGCGGCATCGTACGGATTTGTCATACTTGAAAAGCCGATGTAAATATCCATCTGTTTCATCAGGTCCAGATGAAGTTTGCAATGTTCATCTATCTGCTCTTTGGTGGCATATTTCAGCATTGCGTTGGTAAAACGAATGTCGTTCAAAAAATAGAACGGAACGCCGCCAAGCTTAACGGTTGCTTCAATAAATGCTTCAAACAACGGGGTAGCTTTTAGTCCTTTTGCGTCAATAAAGACCTTTTCTCCAGAAACGAGGTTTACGGAATTGCGCATGACATTTTCCGCTAGTTTTTGTAATCTGTTCATAATTTAAAAAAAATTGATTTATGCCGATTATATTATCTTTTTTGTATTCTATTGTCAATAAAAATATTATATTGTATTATAAATTTAAGCCACCGTTAATGGTGGCTTAAATTTTACTTTCTTTCCAAGGTATAAACCTTGTCTTTTACGATTTTTACAAGCACCGTGTCGCCTGATTTAAGATTGTTGGCAAAACTTTCAGGTATTTCATACGAACCGTAATCATCAAAGTGTACGATATGTATGTTACCCCGCTGATAAATACCATCAACCGTTGTTGTAATCGGTTTTGTGTTATCAATCAGTTGTTGTTTTTGATAAGTGGCGTCGATAATATTAATTCCGATAGCAACAAAACTAAATTGCACAACAATACCGATGATAACCAACTTAGCCGGCGTTTTATATTTTAGAACACAATATAAAAACACCGTAGCCATAAACAATATCGGTAACAATGCTCCTAAAAGCATAAACCACAATCCGTCAGGCAGTACCCATGTTATCAAACCCATAAGAGCAAGATACGATAACCCTGTTAAAAACCATAATAACGGTTTGTTCATATTTTCAGTGTTATCCTCAATCGTAAAATACAATATATACGGAAGGTATGAGAATATGATGAGAGGCATGGACAGATTTCCCATTGTCGATTCGTGAAAGCAGGCAATCACCAAAGCCCCGATAACACAAAGTGCCGCAAGGACATAGTAAACAACAGAACTGATGTTCTTTTTAGTTTTTGTTTCCATAATTATGAGTTTTAAAAATTAGTAATAAAAATTAGAATTGATGACTTATCATATACTATTTGTCAAAAATGTCAAGTGAGAAAATAGTTGGCTTAACGAAATTTTATTGATTGTTTTTCAATTTTGTCACTTCATTGCGAGCAAGGGTATCAACTCTTTCATTTTCAAGATGTCCATTATGACCTTTAACCCAAATCCATCTGATTTCGTGATGTTTAATAAGTTCATCAAGTTGTTGCCATAAATCCACATTTTTTACATCATTTTTTTTGTTTGACGTTTTCCAGCCGTTTTTCTTCCAATTTTCAAGCCATTCGGTAATGCCGCACATAACATATTTGCTGTCAGTGTAAAGGGTTATGTTACAAACGGTTTTAAGAGCTTTTAAGGCTTCAATTACGGCGGTTAACTCCATGCGATTGTTGGTGGTTTCAAGCTCCCCACCACTTAATTCTTTTTCAATATCTTTATATCTTAAAAGAACACCCCAACCACCAATTCCGGGGTTTCCGGAACAGGCACCATCGGTAAATATTTCAATTCGAGCTGTCATAATTTAAGACCTCATCAAAAATTGATTGAAAAATTCAGCACACAATTGTTCGGAGTTGTCTTCGTCCCTTAGAGCTTTGGCTACAAATGAGCGCAGTTGATTTTTGGGAATATAAATCCTGAAATCTTTAGGTGCGGCGTTATCGGCTCCGATTACTCCATTTAGGCAAAAGTCATCTTCAACATACGGAGATAATATTATTTGTATGTTGGCAAATTTTAGCATACCTCTTGGAGGTAAGCGCAAATCAGGTTTTGTAATCAGGTTAATATGACCGGAAATTGCATTTAAGGAATCCATCTGGTTATAGTTTGAAAATCTTACTTTGTTATATTCGCTTGCCAGATTTTGAGTTGTACAGGAAAAATATATTTCTCTGGCGATTGCGTTGCTTTCGTTGTGAGCCTGAACGGTAAAGCCGATTTTTACATATTTTTCCGGCGGATTATCAATGGTATGCGGATATAACATATCTTCATCCGTATTTTGCAAAATTTCCAAACATTTATCTTCAAATATCAATTCGATGTTTGGTTGCGGGCGCTTGCCGAACATTCCGGCAATTACGGCATATGGGGCAGGGACATTGTTTGAACCGGAGCGAATGTATATTGTACTGCCGATTGTACTCATTAAAGGAGTGATTTCAGATTTCGGAATATAGGTTGCGATGAAGCCATCACCGTTTTTGTCACAGCTTATAATATGATTTCTGACCTTGTTATGGCTTGGAATTGTGCAACCGGATATTGCGCCTTCCAGCCAACTTAAAAAACGATGGACATTTTTTACTTTAACTTTTGCTTTTGCCACATCGCCGATTTCGTGATCTCTGGAACATTCTACTCCCCAAACAATAACGCCTCCTTCAGAGTTGCCGAATCCGGATATGGCTTTGGCAAGATTTTTTCTGTCATCACGATGTAAAGTGTTGAAATTTTTTCCGGTGGATACGGCTTGTTTAAAATCTAAAAATAACTCCTCGGTCTGAAGGGTTAAAATAAACTCATCAATAGCATCTTCCCCAAAATAAATAAGTTTTTGAAAAATATCTTCCGCACGTGACATAACAGTATCCCCCATAATGTATGAGAGGATATTATCACTATAATGATAATAAAGAGTTAAAAAATTATTTTTGAAAAGTGTGTAAACGTAGAAATAAAACTGTGAAGTATATTTAAAATATAGTTTTAATATTTTAATAATTTGTTTATACTTCGCTCTATGAATAAATTAAACTCATATATTTTCCGCCAAATATGGTTGGGCTTTTTCTTAGTTGCGTTTTCGCTGTTGTCGATGTTATGGCTTACGCAATCGTTGAGGTTTGTCGAAATGGTTACCAATAAAGGGTTACCTTTAAGACTTTTTGTTGAACTGACTTCTTTGTTGATGCCTCGCCTATTTTCTATTTTGTCACCAATTGCATTGTTTGCTTCGGTGATGTTTGTGTATAATCGTATGCTTGCAGATAGGGAACTTGTGATTATGCAAGCGGCAGGTATCAGCCCGTGGAAAAATGCCCGAGCTGCTATATATGTCGGGTTTATTTTAGCGCTGTTTAGCGTATATGTGCAAAATGTGGGTATACCTTCTGCTGAAAATTCTTTCCGAAATCTTGAATGGGAAATTAGAAATAATGTTTCACATCTTATGTTTCGAGAAGGTGAGTTTAATACTATTAAGAGCAATATGACTGTTTTTATTTCATCTCATGAAGATGATGGTTCGGTTTCGGGTATTTTACTCCATGATGAAACAAATCCTGATAAGAAGGTTACACTATCTGCAGAAAGAGGACGTATCGTATATACGCAAAGCGGACCAAAAATATTGCTTATTAAGGGGGAACGGCAAGAAATAAGTAGAAATGGGGGGCAGTTTTCTTCTTTGCAATTTGAACGTTATTCAGTGGATTTTGGAGTCATGGGCGGTAAAGCTATTAAACCGGCATCTGCCCGTGAAAAGTCTTTGTGGCAATTGTTAAATGCAGATTCGGATAGTTCATTGGATGATGAAGATAAAAGAAAATACATTGTTGAAGGTCACAGGCGTTTGATTACTCATGGTATAATTTGGTATTTGCACTATTGGCTTGTACGGGATTATTAATCGGTAATTTTAATCGTCGAGGACAAGGTAAGATTATATTTTTATCAGTTACGGCTATGATTTTGGTACAGGGTGGAGACTTGATCATTACAAATCTTGCCGGTCGTTCATTATGTTTTTTACCTCTTTTATATGCAAATTGTTTAATACCGTTAGTTTCTTGTGTTTATCTGTTGTTGTTTGATAACCCATGTTTTTGGACAAGATGTCGTAAAAATAAGGCTGTTCGTTATGTGTAAGAAAATAATTTTAATATTAATACTAATGTTTTCCTTTTGCTTGCAAGCAAAAGCAATAGAGCCTGTGGCAGGTGAGAAAATTAAAAAACAAGAAACTATGCCGTATATTGACATGGAACCTCAATACAACATAACCGACGTTATTCCGTCCTCACAATCATTTGAAGAAGAGCCGGATATTTATTTTGTTGCAGATGAACTTACCAGTAACGATAATGAAAGCATTTTGGAAGCAATGGGAAATGTTGTAATTAAAAGAGCAAATTTGACTTTATATACGGATAAATTGATTTATGAACAGTTAACTGATAATATAACAGCAATAGGAAATGTTCGTTTAGAGGAAAAAAGCGGACATGTAATATATGCCGATAAGGTAAATTTAGCAGATAAAATGTCGAAAGCCGAGATGAACAAAATTAAGGTTATTTTAAGTGATGAGACCAAAATTTGGGCGGAACAATTTCGAAAAAAAGAAAATGATAATAAAATCATGCGTAAGGCATTATATACACCTTGTGATTTTTGTGAAGGAAATGAAAAACCACTATGGCAAATTAGGGCTCGTAAAGTTACACATGATGCTAAACGTAAAGATATAAACTATAATGATGCATTTTTAGATATCAAAGGTATTCCGGTTTTATATACACCGTTTTTATCACATCCTGATCCGACAGTTAGGCGTCGTTCAGGGTTTTTAACGCCAAATATAGGCAGCTCTAACTATTTAGGCGGAACGTTGGAGATAAAATATTTTTGGGATATAAATCAAAATTCTGATTTGCTTTTATCTCCTATATTTACAACGGATAAAGATGTTGTTTTTGGTGGAAGATATAGGCAATATTTTAATCACGGATATTTAAGCTTAGAAGGAACATATTTAAATGATGATGATAAAGAAAGAGCAACTCATCGTGGTAACGTTTCTGCTAAAACCCGCTATGAAATAAATGATTTTTGGGTTGCTGATGCCGATATTAATTATGCATCTGACAGTTTATACTTAAGGGAACTTGATTTAGATGGGGAAGATGATGCGTGGCTTACTTCAAATATTCGCTTGCAACGTTTTGAAAGCAGAAATTATGCTTTGATTGAAGCTTTGTATTATAAGCTTGTCAGTTATGATTTAAGAGAAAATAATGCTTCAGAATATGCCCGTATGAAATATAATAAACCATTGGTTGCTCCTTTGGCTGAATATGAAACAATAAGTGATATATCAAAAATTGGATCATATTGGAAAAACATATTTAATTTTGCTTCAGTATATCATGAGGGAAATAATCTTTCGCATCGCTTAACTATGATAAATTCTTGGAATTTGCCATGGATAAGCCCTTTTGGTGAAAAGTATAAAATTGTAGCATCTGTTAAATCTGATGCGTATTATGTAGATGGATATTCTGAAGTTGGTACATCAAGAGATTTTGATGGAGATGTATTTAGAGTTTTCCCACAATTAGGTATTGAGTGGAAGTTACCCTTTGTTAAGGCTACTGAAAATTCGAGACAGATTATTGAGCCTATTATTGTTGGTGTTTTAGCACCAAACGGAGGCAACAAAATTAATAGAATACCTAATGAAGATAGTGAAGATGTGGAACTTGACGATACGAATGTTCTCGATCTGGATAGATATTCGGGATATGATCGTAATGATACCGGAAGTCGTATCAGTTACGGCTTAAACTGGAGTTCATACGGAAATATAATGGGCCGAACCTCTGCGTTTGTTGCTCAAACATATCAATTTAATAAAGAAAGCAGCTTTTCAAACAGCATTGAAAATGAAGGACATTTTTCGGATTATGTCGGTAGGATATATGCTGCTCCGGCTAATTATTTGGATTTAAATTATCGTTTTCGTTTGGATAAAGACAGTTATAAACTACAATATAGTGAACTGGGAGCAAAAATAGGAACTGATTTGTTGAATATGTATGTTTCGTACATATATTTACAAAAAAATAATAATGCTACAGAGTTGTTTGATGAGCGCAAAGAGTTGTACACTTCTATTCATGCTGCTCTAACTCGGGATTGGTCAATCAGTGTTTATAACAGACAAGATTTAGCTGATAATGGCGGCTCTTTGGAACATGGAGGAAATTTAGTATATGAGGATGAGTGTTTTAAATTTATAACTACAATTAAAAAATATAATTCAAACGATCCGAGTTTAGATGATGATTATGAGTTTAATTTTACATTTTATCTTAAAACTCTGGGAGGTATAGGAGCATAAATTATGAAAAAAAATACAATATTGTGTGTAGTCAGCATATTAATGATGTTTGTTATAATAACACCGCCTCGAGCACAAAGGATGGATGCTTCAGAACTTGATGCTGTTGCACGAAGCGCAAAATCAAATTCCATAATGTTCAGACAAGGTGATTATGAGCATGAAATGCAAAGAAGAGCGTATGAAGAGGAGATGCAAAAAAGAGCAGAATATGAACAAGAAATTCAAAGAAGAGCATATGAAGAGGAAATGCGCAGAAGGGAGGCAGCATTAAGACCGGTAAATTTGTTTGGTAACAGCTTAAAAATTTTTGCCGAAGTAAATGGAGAAATTATAACCAGTCGTGATATGCAAGAACGAGTTAATGCTTTTGTTGCTACAACGCAAATTCCGGTAAATGAGCAAACCAAAAACATGATTATGGAAAAGGTTCTGCAAGCAGCAATTGATGAAAAAATAAAATTGCAAGAAGCAGAAAAAAATTCCATTTTTATATCAGAAAGTGAACTTGATAAGGGAGTGCAAAATTTTGCCATAGCAAATAATATAAGTGTAGCAGAGCTAAAGCGTATGCTTAGAAAAGCTCAGGTAAATGAAGATGTTTTTCGCTCACAAATGAAAGCGGAAATGGCTTGGGTTCGTTTAGTTCAAAAAAGAGCGGCACAAAGTGTTGTTATCTCTCGAGATGAGTTAAATTCGGCCATGGAATCTGTACAAAGAGATATACAAAAACAAAAATTTATGGTTTCAGAGATTGTAATACCTAAGAAAAAAGCTAAAGGTATTGAGCTTTTAGTAGAAAACTTACGTAATGATCCCAGATTTGAGCTTTATGCCATGCAATTTTCTGAAGGATTAAGTGCTAAGAATGGCGGACGTTTAGGGTGGATAAATAAAGGACAGTTGGCTTTACCATTAGAAAAAATTTTACTCACAATGAAAGAAGGGGATATTTCGAATCCTATTTTATATGGTAGTGAATATTATATTTTGAAGTTGGAAAAAATTTATACACCCGGAGTTGATAAAGCTCCTGTTCCAAATGAAAAAGAGATAAAAAAAATGCTTGAAAATAAAAAGCTTGAAGAAGTAGCGGAAAAATATATTCGTGATTTAAGAAACAAAGCAATTATTAATCGTAAGGCTTGAATATGAAATTTGAATTATCTTTAAAAGATGTTGTTGATCAATATTCATTAATGGCAAAAAAGTCTTTAGGGCAAAATTTTTTGCTCAATCAGGATATTCCGGATAAAATAATAAAGGTGTCGATTGAAAAACAAAAATTGTCAGATTTTAGCCAGTGTGATGTTTTTGAAATCGGTCCTGGTCCCGGAGGTTTAACACGGGCAATTTTGAGTCAGAATCCCAAAAAGCTTACGGTTGTTGAAATGGATGAACGCTGTATAAAAATTATGCAAGATTTAAAAAACATGACCAACAGTAATATGGATATTATAAATGCTGATGCTCTGCAGATGGATTTTTCTGAATTTGATGGAGAACAAAAACAAATAATAAGTAATTTACCATATAATATTTCTGTTCCGTTGTTGGTCGGATGGTTGAAAAAGATGAGACATTATAAAGGATTGACTTTAATGTTTCAAAAAGAAGTTGCGCAAAGAATTTCGGCTCCTATAAAAACAAAAGATTATGGAAGAATCTCTGTTTTGGCACAGTTAAGCTCAAGAATCGAAAAATTGTTTGATATAAATCCTCAATGTTTTGTTCCTGCTCCAAAAATATGGTCTACAGTATTGTTGTTTCAGCCAACAGATAAAATACTCGATGAAAAAATAATGGAGAAAGTTGAAATGTTAACCGAAAAAGCTTTCGGTCAGAGGCGTAAAATGATACGTCAAAGTTTGAAAATGTTTGATAATATTGAGAAAGCTTGTAACTTTGCAGAGGTGGATATGACGATGCGGGCTGAAGAAATAAGCCCTGTGCAGTATTATACCATTGCTCAAAATTTATAATATTTAATATAAAAATATTGACATGTTTGTTTAATAGGATTATACATCCTGTTCAAGTTAGTATTTTTATGTTAAAAAATTATAATTATGAGGAAAGAAACAAAAAACTTCGTAGCTGACATATGTTCGTTGGTGGAAGAAAAAAAAGTGATATTGTGTCTTAAAGTTTTTGATAAAAAAATGCATGGATACGTTTATCAAGAAGAAATATCCTTTGATATAACACAAAAAGCAGATGAGTTTGCAGCCACAATTGATAAATGCCTGCTTGGTTCTGCCGGATATAGTGTTGATGCTGTATTAAAGGAAAGCAGATTTCACACTTCTATGTGGGTTGATTGTAAGATGGTTGATCTTAGCAGTAATCAGGTTATTGCGAAACAAAAAATGCCATACAGTTTCAAAGAATTGTATATGCGCTTTAGGGGGCAACCTGAAACCGAATGGGAAAATGAAATTTCTGCTATAGTTTATAATAGTTAATTCCTAGTATCTAACTCTTTGCATTTTTTGGAAGGGGTTTTTTTGTAATAATATTTTAACTTGAAGAACCGTGTAATATATAGTAATATAATAAAATATAGTGATTTATTAGGAGATAAAAATGGCAACTATAGATGAATTGAGAGGAGCTCCTTTAGGGCATACTGCAAAAAGTAATAATACTCCGAAACATTTAAGAGAAGCAGCTATTGCTACTGCTACTGTTATGGCAGTTACTCCTATGGCAGCACAAAATCAAAACAATGAACGAGATTCGGTTGATGACGGTCACAAAATTGAGATGGTTGTACAAGAAACCACAAATCGAGATAATGCTACCACGATCGATTTTTATCAAGCAGAATCAGAATACACGCAATCTGATATTCCGATTTATGCTCATGTCAATGAACTTACTGAAAGAGATGATTTACAAACATTTGCCGTAAATACAAACAGAGCTTATTTTTCTTCAAATGACAATGCTATTGTTTGTGAAGTATATCATGTAAGTGATGAAGTCGCATATGCTCATACCGATAGTGATAAGACTTTTGAACAGGCATTGAAAGAGTTTCAATCAAACTTAGAAAGCATGGGATATAAAGGTCAGATGCCTCAAACTCTTGATGATGTTAATCAGATACTAAATAATGATTTGCAAGGAATCAATAAGAGTGAAAAAGAAAAATTACAAATGGATGCCTATAATAATGGATTACAAAAGGCTATCTATTTTAAGGAAAATATTGAAAACGTGAATAGAGAAAATACTTCAAAAGCAACAATTTTTCATGAAAAAGTACATTTTCATAACAATGAAGTTTTAGAGGATGCTTTACTTCCTGATAAAATAGTATCAAAAGAATATTATTTTTTACTTATGGCTGCAGATGAAATTGAGGCGAGAATTCATGGTGCCCAAAATATTGATGAAGCCATTGACAAAGCAGTAGATGATATAATTAAAGATGGGTATCTTGATAGATATAAACGAATATGCGATAATGGTTGTGATATAGGTAATGCTACATATAATCAACTTTATGTGCAAAATTTGGAAGTTGATTTTCTTCCATCAAATCAGAGTTACGGATATTTTGAAAGAACTTTTACCGATAATTCTAATGGAATGAGCAGAGTAAATTTTAACAATGAACAGTATTTTTCTTATTGTGACAAAGAGAATCATCCTGAGGGTAGTGTGGTTACAGGTGTTGATGGTAAGCAGTATGAAATAGGAGTTGTTTATGATTCTAACACCGGAAAACCGGTGCTTGACGAAAGCGGAAAACCATTAAAAGCTAAGTTGACACAAAATACTGATGTGCAAACTGTCGGAAACAGAGCGGTTGCAGTAGATAATTTTTCTTCAAGGAATTTTGAAGAGCATTTAGATAGTATGTTTCCTGATAAGAGTGTTCGAGATAAAGTAAGTAATATTTTAAATCGTAGAATAAAAACTCATCAGAGATATAAGGCGATGGAAAATACCTCAATACGTGAGAAAACACAAACAACCTTTGAGCAAATAAATAATGCAAAAGAAAATACCATTGATAAAGAAAGAGCTCAGAGATATGCCAGTATGAATAATCGTACAACAGATTTTAATAATGGGGATTATATAAATATAACTAATCTACAGCAAACAAATCAAGCTAAAGATATAAATTCAATTATTAAGGATCATTCAAAATCTGCAAATAATAACCAATATACACAGATGTCTAAATCAGGTAAATTAGGGGCAACACTCGGAGCGGCAGCCATAATGGCAGCAACACCTATGGCGGCACAAAATCAAAACACCGAACGAGAGCCGATTGATGATGGTCACAAAATTGAAATGACTGTGCAGGAAAGTCCTAATCGGGATAATGCTCCTACAATAGATTTTTATCAGGCTCAAAGCCAAGCTCAAAGCCAAGCGCTTAATCCGCAAGATATCAATGTGTCGTATGACCAAGGCACTTATGTGGTTGAAGGTAGTGATGGCTCGATAGTGATGATGGAAGATGAGAGCTTTCGGCAATCTCAAATTATGCGACAAGCAAGAAGAGAACATCGTGAGCACTATTCGGGCTCTGTTGATGTGCAATATGTCAACTTAAATTCTGAGGAGGTTATAGATGGAGTAGTGCATGGTTCTTTGTATCTCGGAAGATACGACACACGATCAAATACAATTACAATCAACTCATATAAAGATAATTCCAATGGTGAACAATATAGCCCTGAACAAGAACAGATTCTCAATGATGTAGGTTCAAGGTTAAATGATTCCAATAGTCAGAGTTCTACCTTGGCTCACGAACAAAGCCATGCTGATGATTACAACAAACCTAATTTTGTAATTTGTATCAACAGAACACAAGACCAGATTCGTAGAGCTAATTATGATACTGAAATTAAAGCCAATATTGCTGAAGCAGCATTGGCTTTGGAGAAATTTAAGCAAACAGGTAAAATTGAAGAATTTGATGTAATAAGAAATTCCGGAGATTTGAAAGAATATAAAGAATGGCTTCAAAACAATACAGATAAAGCAGACTCAAAAGAAGGTAAATTGAAGTTAGCTCAAGCTATCAGAAATGGTTGGTTAGAACGAAACAATCATGAAGGAACTATATACTATAATCAGGCTATACAATCAATACAAAATCGAGATATTACAGGAGGAGGTAATGTTACTGCTTACGCAAGTGCCGGTAATCTTTCTCCAAGTGCGGTTGCAGAAAATCGGGCGAATATTAATGATTATTTACGCATGCAGCAAGATATATTCAGAGATACAGCTCTTGGTGATGTTAGTTCGGTTTGTTGCGGATATGTCCAAATTGGTGCAGGAGCTGCCAACCAAGATATAAACAATATTGACCGAGCTCCGACACAAGCTGAGCAATTTGTGCAAAGTATGTCATCTAATTCCTCATCTGTCAGAGGTGCTAATCGTGCAATTGAGCAAAATTTAGATGTAGTTCGCAGAGCTGATAAAGATGGTGTGAGAACACCCGAAGAACAGGCTCAAATTAATCAAATGGTATCAAATGTGTGTAACAGTACTAAAACCATGGACCAAAAAACCAAAGACGGTATAACCATTGCTCGTAAAACCGGCAGAGGTTGGCAAAACAGAAGTGCATCTAAACAAGATGCGGGAAGAACAATTGAAAATACGAACAACAATACCAATGTTGCGGCTATGGCAGCAATGCAAAGAGGCGGCAGAGAATAAGATGCCTAAAAAATTATTTTCTGATTTTTTTAAGCCATTTTTGAATGTTTTGATTGTGCTCGGTCAAGGTTTTTGAAAAATTATGCCCGCCATTTCCGTCAGCAACAAAATAAAAATATGCCGTATTATCCGGATTGGCTGCAGCTTTTAGGGCCTCAATTCCGGCATTGCAAATCGGTTTAGGCGGTAAGCCTGCATATTTATATGTGTTATACGGGCTGTCAATTTGCAAATCGGCTCTTTTAAGCGAACGACCTAGTTCTTTTTTCCCCATTGTTATTGCATATATCACTGTCGGGTCTGTTTGCAAGAGCATATTTTTATTTAACCGATTTACAAAAACGGAGGCAACTTTTGTTCTTTCGGAATTAACTCCGGTTTCTTTTTCGATAATGGAAGCCAAAATCAAAAGCTCCTCAGCCGAATTTATCGGCAGATTTTCGGCTCTTGTTTCCCAAATTTCGTTTAAGCTTTTTTGCATGGCTTTTTGCGCTTGCTTAATGATATCTTTTTTTGATGTCCCTTTTGAAAAAGTGTATGTTTCGGGTAAAATTGAGCCTTCTTCAATTTCAAAATCTATATTTCCGCTTAAATACGAATTGTTGTTGACAAGTTCAACAACCTGATGCGAAGTTAAGCCTTCGGGAATGGTAATTTTATGTAAAATAACTTTATTTGAAGATATCTTGTTTAAGATATCAATGAGCGACATATTCGGTTCAATCAAAAATTCTCCGGCTTTGAGTTTTTTATCATATCCATATACTCTGATTGCAAGTTTTACAAACAACTTATGAGGTATTAATTGTTTGTCGGTCAGTTGTTTTGCAAGGGTGTCAGTTCCTGCTCCTTGTGGCATTTCAATAACAAACTTTTCCATTATGGGTAAAGGTATTTTTACCATATTGTCAAACCAAGAAACCAAAACCGCCAAAGCAAAAGCACCGAACAAGCTTAAAAAAAACAATTTTCTCATTAAATTACCTTAAAAAATATATTATTCGTTACATTCATACTATTAAAAAAATTAATTTAAGGTTAGCGATACAAAAAAAGTTTGTTTCCGTTTGCTTTGAGCCAATTTTTCCCCATTGATGCTCCGATATACAGCTCTTTTACACAGCGCCAAAAAGCATATGAGTGGTCTTTATGTTTTAAGTGTGCCACCTCGTGTGCGATAAGATATTTTATAACATATTCGGGTGCCAAAGCAATCCGCCAATTATAGTTTATGTTGTTTAGGCTTGAACAACTTCCCCAACGAGATTTTGTATCTTTAATTGTCACATTTGCCACTTTGCAATCGAGTTTGTTTGCCAATTCTTGCGAGAGCTTAAAAAACTCTTTTTTGGCCTCCTTTTTGATATAATCTTTAATTCTGCGATGTAAAAACACAATATCACCTCCGACATAAAGGGTATCGTTTTCCCGATAAACTGCTCTTGTGGAATTTTTAAGATGGCAAATTTTAACCTCTTTTCCGAACAAGCTGAACACTTCACCGTCTTGAAAATCTTTAACTTGCGGTATTTTGGAAAGATGGTTGATTATCCAATCTTGCTTTGATAAAACAAAGTCATAAGCTCGTTTTTTTGAGCATAATTTGGGCATTGTTAAAACTGCTCCGGCATTTTTTGTATCTATACGCAGAGTTAATCTCTTATACTTAAAAGAAGATAATACTTTTAAGTTAAAATCAAAAGCGGTTTGTAAATCAAAGGTCTTCCCAGTCAACAATGTAATTTTCATAATCGTCAACCTCAGATTCATTTACAAGTTCTCTGCCGACAAGTGAATAGCCTTGTTCATGGACACTTGAAGCCTTACCTGTTATTAACGGGTGCCAATCGGGCAAATCATAGCCGTTGTCCAAAAGCCAATAAGCGCAAGTTTTAGGCAACCATCTCGGCTTTTCACGAACTGCGTTTAAGTCAATATCTCGACAATCGGGTACAACTTCGAATCGGTGATAATAAATTTTGCACAAACAATTTTTACAGTTTAAGAATCGGCAATGCGTATTGGTAAATTTGACTTTTCCTTTAATTTCCAGTTTGTTTAAACAACACTTACCGCAACCGTCACACAAAAGTTCCCATTCGGTTTTGTTCATATCTTCAAGCTTTTTGGTTTTCCAAAAATTTGGCTCAATACCATTTAAATCATCGTATCGGTCTTGCGGAGAATATTCATTCTCCAAATTTAGCTCTTTTTTGCTCATAGGTCTTCCCAATCAACAATATAGTCTTCAATGTTTTCCGGATTTATCAAGGTTTCGGATATACATCTTCCTTTAACGGATTTTGTTTTAATTTCAGGAGTATTCTCAAACAATTTGCGGTATGCGCAAGTTTTTGGCATCCACTTGATATTATTGACATTGTCTTTGGTCAGTTTTAAACATTCGGGCACAAGTTCGCACCGGTTTTGATACACGGTGCATTTACAAGTTTCCTGATTAAAATATTTGCAAACGACATTGGTATAATAAATTTCATCGGTTTCTTCGTCTTGCAACTTTATCAGGCAACATTTACCGCAGTTTATACAGATATCTTCCCATTCATCTTCGGTATAATCTTCAATCTTTTTCATTTTTTATCCTATCTGCTCAGGTAAATGTTCTTCATTTGCCAAATTGCCGAATTGAGCATAATCACCATTCCAGAAAAGTTTTACCGTACCTGTGGGACCGTGACGTTGTTTTCCGATGATAACTTCGGCCAAATTGGCGGTTTCTCTGTCTCTTTTTTTCCATTCTTCAATGCGTTGTTGGAACTTATCCGGTGTCTCGCTAGCCTTTTGTTTGGGCTCCTCGTTTTTAAGATAATAGTTTTCTCTGTAAACAAACATTACAATGTCGGCATCTTGCTCAATAGAGCCGGATTCTCTTAAGTCTGACATTAAGGGGCGTTTGTCGTCTCTTTGTTCAACACCACGATTTAATTGCGAAAGGGCAATTACGGGAACTTTCAGTTCTTTGGCCATAATTTTTAAGCCTCTCGAAATTTCAGATAACTCTTGTACACGATTGCCTTCATTTTTTTTGTTTGAGCTTCCGGTAATAAGTTGAATGTAGTCTATAACAATCAAACCCAAACCTTTAGTTCTTTTTAAGCGTCTTGCACGAGTGCGAATCGCATTTATGGTTACACCGGGGGTGTCATCAATATATAACGGTATGGTTTCAAGTTCTCTAACAGCAGCGGCAATGCGAGTAAATTCGGCATTATCGAGTTCGCCGGTACGCATTTTGTTACCGGCAGTTTGTGTAACGGTTGACAATATACGAGAGGCCAATTGGTCGGCTGACATCTCGAGTGAAAAAAAAGCTACACCTTTATCGTGCGAATCCATATTTTTGGCACGGCTCATATATTCGGCTACATTGTAAGCCATATTTGTGGCAAGAGCGGTTTTGCCCATAGCCGGACGGCCGGCAATAATAATCAAGTCCGAATTATTAAGTCCGCCGGTTTTATAATCCAACTTTTCAAGACCGGTCGGAAGTCCGGATATTTTTCCTTCTTTTTGAAATGCTTGTTCAATGTAGCCCAGTGATGATGTTAAAGCAGTTGAAAAATCAACAAATCCGCCTTGAGTTTCACCTTGATCGGAAAGATTAAAAAGCTGTTGTTCAGCCGCCTCAATTTGTTCGGTTGCGGATAAATCAGCACTTTCTTTAAATGCATTATTAATAATTTCCGAACCGGTATTGATAAGTTCACGACGCAAATATTTATCATAAACAAATTGAGCATAATATTCCACATTGGTCATAACCGATGCGCTATCGGCAAGTTTTATAAGATAATTTGCCCCGCCGACATCTGATAAAATTCCTTCTTGTTCAAAATAGTTTTTTAAGGTGATGACATCAGCCGTATGTCCCCTTAAAATCAGCTTTGACATTATTTCAAAAATTTTTGCATGAACGGAATCGGCAAAATGCTGAGGTTTTAAAAACTCGGAAACTTTTTCAAAAGCTTTATTGTTTGAAAGAATTGCGCCGATAAGAGCCTGTTCGGCCTCGATGTTTTTGGGTAAATTTGAAGTGTCGATATTTTCCATTTTAAGTCCGTAAAATATGGGTGTTTCTTTTATCATATGTTTTGATATATTTTTAATTTAAAATCAGCTTTAAAAAAATTATCCCTGTGGATAACGGGGATAACAAAAAATCAGATGTATCTTTTAGTTACATTTGAGCAGATGCTAACATATTTTTAAATGTGTCTTTCACTTGAAAAACCTCAGGGCCACTCAATGCTCTGTCAGTTGGAATTTCAGGGTCAATAACCAAATTTACCATATTTATCATCAGTTTTTCTTTTAATGTCTCAATGTATAAGTCTTTATCCGGAATGGCAAAATTATATAAAAGCTCCAAGAAAGTTTCTTGTTTAGATGTTTTTACCAAGTCAAAATACAAATCTTGGGTTTGACGAGGAAGATATACACCATTATCATCAGTGATACGCAATGACTTTAAAACTTTATAGAAATCTTCAAAATCCGGATTTTGAAGAACTTGTAAACCTCCTAAATCAGTCATAACAAAAGGATCAAATTCGCTTAATTCTTCCAAACGAAGTTTGTTTCTGTATACTTCCGGTGCCGTCGGCGGTAATTTATCGAGGGTTTTAGGCCCAAACATAAGGTTGTCTCCTTAAAATATTTTCTTAGAGCTTAACAAAATTTTATTTTACTGTAAACACCTAAAATTAAGATTTTTAAGCTTTAAATACTTTTTTGTTTACCATTTGTTGATTAAATGTAAACTATAATCATTAATATTTTGTAATTTTTTAAGGAAAAAAGTGATGAATAGGAACATAGTTGATGTGTTTAACTCAAGCTTGGTGCCGATGGTTGTTGAGCAAACATCAAGAGGTGAGCGCTCTTTTGATATTTTTTCAAGATTGTTAAAAGAAAGAATTATATTTTTAACCGGTGAAGTTAATGATGAAGTTTCGGCTCTTGTCTGTGCTCAGTTATTGTTTTTGGAATCCGAAGACCCGAAAAAAGACATCTATTTATACATCAATTCCCCCGGCGGTGTGGTGACTTCCGGCCTTGCTATGTATGATACCATGCAATATATTTCTTGCGATGTTTCCACACTTTGTATCGGTCAGGCTTGTTCAATGGGATCGTTTTTACTTGCCGGCGGTGCTAAAGGTAAAAGATTTTCGCTTCCAAACTCACAAATTATGATTCATCAGCCTTCAGGCGGCGCCAAGGGTCAGGCAACCGATATTGAAATTCAGGCAAAACTTATTTTAGATTTAAGAAAACGGTTAAATACAATTTATGCGCAAAATACGGGGCAAAAACTATCGGTCATTGAAAAAGCTATGGATAGAGATAATTTTATGACACCGGTGGAAGCTAAAGAATTTGGCCTCATAGATGAAATTGTCACCAATAGGTTGGAAATTGTAAAATAGGAGCTTTTTATGAGTGATACTAAAGATGAAGTTTTACATTGTTCTTTTTGCGGCAAAAGTCAAAATGAAGTAAAAAAACTTGTTGCCGGTCGAGGTGTTTATATTTGTGATGAATGTATTGATGTTTGTATCAATATTGTATCGGATGAACTTCATAACGAAAAACAATCAGAAACCGGAAGTTTTTCGGAAAATCTGCCGACACCTTCAAAAATCAAAGAGTTTCTTGACCAATATGTTATCGGGCAGGATTTAGCTAAAAAAGTGCTTTCCGTTTCGGTTTATAACCACTATAAAAGACTTAATTGCAAAAAAGATAACAAAGATGTTGATGTTTCAAAATCTAATGTCATCTTAATCGGTTCAACCGGTTCGGGCAAAACTTTGCTTGCGCAAACTTTGGCAAAAATTTTAGATGTTCCGTTTGCCATTGCCGATGCCACAACTTTAACTGAAGCCGGATATGTCGGTGAAGATGTTGAAAATATTATCTTAAAATTGGTACAAGCGGCAAATTATGATATTGAAAAAGCCGAAAGAGGTATTGTTTATATTGATGAAATTGATAAAATCACCAGAAAAACCGATGGCCCGTCAATTACACGAGATGTTTCGGGTGAGGGTGTTCAACAAGCTTTGTTAAAAATCATTGAGGGTACCATTGCCAATGTTCCGCCGCAAGGTGGCAGAAAACACCCTCAGCAAGAATTTTTGCATGTTGATACATCAAATATTTTGTTTATTTGCGGAGGTGCTTTTGCCGGTCTGGAAAAAATTGTCAGTTCAAGAGGAAAAGATACATCTATCGGGTTTGGCGCTAAAGTTGCCTCAAAAGAAGATAGGGGAATCGGCGAAATTTTAAAAGATGTTCAGCCCGAAGATTTGCTAAAATTCGGTTTAATTCCGGAGTTTATCGGCCGACTTCCGATTATTGCTACATTAAATGATTTGGACGAAGATGCTTTAATTAAGGTTTTAACCGAGCCTAAAAACGCACTTTTGAAACAATATACCACCTTGTTTGATATGGAAGATGTAAAACTGACCGTAAATGATGAGGCTTTAAGGGCTATTGCGAAAAAAGCGATTGAGCGCAAAACGGGAGCTCGTGGCTTGAGAGCAATTATGGAAGGATTGCTTTTAGATTTGATGTATCAAATTCCGGATACAAAAGATGTTACCGAAGTTGTTATTACCGATAAGGCAGTCAACGGAAACGGTGAGCCGATTTTGGTGAGGTCAACCGAAAGTAAAAGCGCTTAAAAGCTGTTTGTAATGTAAAAATACCGCCTCTAACGAGGCGGTAAAATTTTGATGAATTAGTAAGAATAAGTTACGGTAAGTTATTTTATACGATTTTTTAGTTTCAAGATTATTCATATGAATACATAACAGAAACAATAGAAGTGTAGGTGCTTGATGATGTTGGACTGTCTATGTAGAAATTGCCTCCGATAGATACTGATGTTCCATCATTAGCAATTGCAAAAGTAAAATCTGAAAGAGTTGGAGCCGTATCAGATTCAGAAGATGGTTCAAAAACAACAGTTTCTTGAGAAACAGAAAAATTGTCTATATTTGTAAATACTCCATTTGATATTGTGCATTTGGCCGGTGTGCCTTCTATATGTATAAGATGAGCACTGCGTTCAATACTTCCGTCAGGATTAATAGTTACATTAATTGATTTTGAATCATCTGTAACAGCCACCATAGTTAAATCTTCATTACAAGTTATAGAATCCGCCATAACAATTGCCGCTTGTGCTAGAAAAGCACCTGCCGCTATCGGATTTGTTGCGTTGGCGGTGGTTGTCATTAACATTGCCACAGCACCAAGAAGAAAATATGTTCTCATAATTTTTAATCCTTATTAAAAACAGTTTAACTTTAAGTTTTAAGAGGGCAATTTTGACCTCTTACATCACATCATAAACCGTTTTTTTTTTTTGCAAGTAAAAAGAGTCTTAATGTGGATTTAAATCAAATTTGAGGTAAAATGAAAATATAATATATTGTTGATAAATCGATATGCAGTTATTTTAAAGCGTGAAAAAATTTATAAAAAACAATTAATGTTTATAAATTGTTAACATCGTGGAAAAATGGTGTGACAATTGCTATAAAGTCGTTAATATGGAAAAAACAAAATGGAAAGGTGTTTTTATGCAACCTGCTTATAGAAGAGTTTTAATAAAATTATCCGGCGAAGGTCTTATGGGTGATAAGTCTTTCGGTGTGGATGGTAATATTGTTCTAAATATTGCTAAACAAATTAAATCTATACATAGTATGGGAGTTGGTGTATGTTTAGTTATAGGTGGAGGCAATATTTTTAGAGGAGCTAAGGAAGCGGCATCCGGTATGAACAGAAGTGTTGCTGATCAAATCGGTATGATGGCAACAGTTATGAATGCTATGTTTTTGCAAGATGCTTTACAAAAGCAAGGTTTGAGAGTTGTTGTTATGTCAGGTTTGAGAATACCTCAGGTGTGTGAAACGTATATATATCGCAGGGCTATAAAAAACCTTGGTGATGGCAAGGTCATAATTTTTGCCGGAGGTACCGGAAATCCGTATTTTACAACAGATACCGGAGCTGCATTGCGTGCTTGTGAAATGGGTTGCGATGCCATATTAAAGTCTACTCAGGTTGATGGGGTGTATGATTCTGATCCGAAGACAAATTCTATGGCTAAACGTTTTGATGAAATATCTTTTGAAGAAGTTGTGCAAAAACAACTTAGGGTCATGGATTTAACAGCCATAACAATGGCTCAAGAAAATAATATTTCAATTGTGGTGTTTTCACAACAATCAGAAAATTCAATAGTAGATGCCGTATGTGCTAAAGGAAAATTTACAGTAATTAAAAATAGAGGTTAAAATGTCTGATATTAACAATATTAAAAATGATGCGAGAACTCGTATGGATAAAACTTTGGAATCGTTAAAGGTTGATTTCGGCGGGTTGCGTGCAGGTCGTGCTCATGCAAGCTTGCTTGATGGTATTATGGTTGAAGCATATGGCTCTTTAACTCCGATTTCTCAGGTCGGAACGGTTAGTGTCCCTGATGCCAGAACACTGTCGGTTAGTGTTTGGGATAAGTCGATTGCAAAAAGTGTTGAAAAGGCTTTAAGAGAAAGCGATTTAGGATTAAATCCGGTGTCGGATGGAACGTTAATCAGGGTACCTATACCGCCACTTAGTGAAGAACGCAGAAAAGAGCTTGTAAGAGTTGCCGGTAAATATGCCGAACAAAACAAAGTTGCAATCAGAAACATTCGTCGTGATGCCCTTGATGAGGTTAAAAAACTTAAAAAAGATAATTTAATTTCGGAGGATGAAGAAAAAAAGGCTGAAACTGATATTCAAAAAATTACAGATGATGCTGTTAAAAAAGTTGATGATTTGCAGGCTCAAAAAGAAAAAGATATTATGCAAGTTTAGGGTTTTGTGCAGTGGCTGATAAAACTTTGGAACATATTGCCATAATTATGGATGGTAACGGTAGGTGGGCAAAAAAACAAGGCCTTGTCCGTAATGCAGGGCATAAAAAAGGGGCTCAAACCTTACTTGAAATTGCAAAAGCGGCTAAAAACACAGGAGTGAAATATTTAACGGTTTATGCTTTTTCAACCGAAAACTGGAAGCGAAGTGATGAAGAAATTTCAGGCTTGATGAATTTGTTGAGAGAATATTTGGATAAAAATTTTGAAGACCTGAAAAAAAATGATATTCGCATAATTTTTATCGGTGAAAAGTATATGCTTGATGCAGATATTGTGGCAAAAATGGATGCTTTAGAACAAGAAACTCGAAAGAATAAAGGCATGACTTTGCAGGTTGCCTTAAGTTATGGCTCTCGTCAAGAAATTGTTCATGCGGCAAAAAAAGCAGCGGAGCTTGTTGCTAAAGGCGATATTATGCCAGAGGATATAAATGAAAATATGTTTTCAAAGCTTTTGTACACCTCAGATATTCCAGATCCTGATTTAGTTATTCGCACAAGTGGAGAACAAAGAATAAGTAATTATTTATTGTGGCAGATTGCGTATTCGGAGTTGTTTTTTACAAATACGTTATGGCCGGATTTTACGGAAAAAGAACTTATTAATATTGTTGAAAATTTTAAAACAAGGGAGAGAAGATATGGCAAGGCCTAAAACAAAAAAGAAAACAGCCAAAAAATTTGGTTCGTTGGCAAAAAGAATTTTGACAGCGTTAGTGATGTTACCGGTTGCAATAGGGGCATTATGGGGAGGGTATCCTTTTGTTGATGTGTTGGCACTTATAGTTGGTGTTCTTCTGGCTTGGGAATGGTCGAATATGATGCCCAGCAAGTCATCTTCGACATATTTGGCTGCATATATAACATCGCTTGCTGTTTCACTGTTTGTGTATGATACCCCAATGATTATATCAACAATTGTTTTGGTAAGTTTTTTTGTATGGTTTAAGGCAAAGAGTGAAGAACATCGTAATTTGTTGACATTGGGTGTTTCATACATTTCAATCGGCGTTGGATCTTTGTTGTGGATTTATCATGGTGTGTTAGTTCATCATCCGTATAATTTTTATATGACACTGTGGTTTTTTATAATGGTTTGGGCAATGGATATAGGTGGTTTTATTGTAGGTTGCAATGTAAAGGGACCAAAACTTGCTCCTAAAATCAGTCCTAATAAAACATGGTCCGGTTTAATTGGCGGAATTGTTTTTGCAATGGCTGCAAGTTATATATACATTTGGATTTTAGCTGAGTTTTCTGTAATTAAAATAGATAATAATACACAGACATTTTTTGTTGTGTTAGGTGGTATTATTGCAGCGGTTTCTCAGATTGGTGATTTGATCGAATCGGCAATTAAACGTAAATTGGGAGTTAAAGACTCAAGTTCTTTAATTCCGGGGCATGGCGGTGTTTTCGACAGAGTTGATGGCTTAATTTTTGCAGCTCCGTTTGTGTATTGGTTATTTGCATATGGTTTATAAAAGATAAAGGTGGTTTTTGAATATGGAAATTATTTTCAATATAGTGCACTATATAATTCCGTTTATAATTTTACTTGGAATATTAGTGTTTGTACATGAATTTGGTCATTTTATCGTTGCCAGAATTTCAGGTGTGGAGGTTAGTGCATTTTCAATAGGATTCGGCAAAGTTATATGGTCTAGAACAGATAAAAAAGGTACAGTTTGGAAAATATCTGCTATTCCCTTGGGTGGATATTGTCAATTTCTGGGAGATGAGGAAGCTTCATCTTCCACATCTGATATATCAAAACTTACCGATGAACAGAAAAAAAGAGCTTTTGCATTTCAGAGTCCTTATAAAAAACTTGCAATAGTGTTGGCTGGTCCTGGTTTCAACTATTTGTTTGCAGTTTTGATTTACACTTGTCTGTTTGCTTGTTTGGGAAAAATCACTTTTCCACCGATTGTTGGTGAAGTTCTAGAAAACAGCGCTGCTTATGATGCCGGTATTGAAAAAGGTGATAGGATATTAAGCATAAATGGTGTAAAAATAGAAGAATTTGCCGATATAGCCCGTGAAGTTTCTATGGCAGCTGATTATAAGACCAAAATTGAAGTTAAACGTGGTGAAGATGTGTTAAATTTTGACATTCTTTTAACCGAAATTGAAACAGATGATGCCAATGGAACAAAAGAAAAAAGACATATGCTTGGTGTAAAATCGATTAGCGAGATTGAAACATCAGATGAAAAAACACCGCTACACAAGGCATTTGTCTATGCCGTTGAGGAGGTATATGATGTTACCGCCACCACTTTGCGTGGTGTTGCACAAATGATAAAAGGCGACAGAGGAAGCGATGATATCGGAGGTATTATTCGTATTGCTGAGATGACAGGTGATATTTCAAAAAGTCACAGTATCTTAAATTTTATAGTGTTTATGGCATTGTTGTCAGTGAATTTGGGCTTAATAAATTTATTTCCGATACCGGTTTTAGATGGTGGTCATGTTGTTTTTTATACTATTGAAATTGTTACAGGACGTGAACTTAATGAAAAAGTAAAAGATTATTTGTTTCGTGCCGGATTTGCGTTGTTACTCGCATTGATGGTTTTTGCTACTTATAATGATATTGTACATTTATTCAATCGTTGGTTTAATTCTTAAAAAATAAGGAAATTAAAGATGAAAAAAGCGTTGTTTGTATCTATATTGATGGTCGGATTTGCAATTTCAGATGTTTTGGCTGCAAACTATTATATCGGCAATATAGAAATTGAAGGACTTAAACGAGTTGAAGAAGAAACTGTTTTGGCGTATTTGGGACTTAAAAAAGGACATAATGTTACGCAAAGTAAACTAGATGGAGCTTTGAAAAATTTGTATGCTACCGGACTGTTTTCAGATATCCAGATGGAAAATAAGTCAGGTGGGGTGTTGCTTGTTAAATTGGAAGAAAATCCGGTTATTGGTCAAAGGGCCTTTGACGGCAACAAAAAACTTGATGATAAAATTTTGGAAGATGAAGTTCAAAGTGTGCCAAACTCATTATACAGTAAAGCAAAAGTTCAACAAGATGTTCAACGAATTTTAGAAATATATAAACGTTCAGGTCGCTATTCGGTTGAAGTTGAACCTAAGTTGATTGAGCGAGATGATAATCGTGTTGATTTAATTTTTGAAATTGATGAAGGGCCAGCAGCTAAAATTGATAAAATCAATTTTTTAGGAAATACGCATTATTCTTCCTCTGATTTACAAGAAGAAATTATGAGTAAAGAAAGCCGTTGGTATAGAATTTTTTCCAGTTCAGAAACATATGATGCTGAGAAAATGAATTATGATAAAGAACTTTTGCGCCGTTTTTATACCGAGCATGGTTATGCCGATTTTCAGGTTATATCTGCAATTGCAGAATTAGCGCCGAATAAAAAGTCGTTTATTTTGAATTTTTCTTTAGATGAAGGACCGAGATATGAAATTAGTGATATTAAAATAAACTCGGCAATTAAAGAAATTAAAACAGAAGACTTTTTAAATTATGTTACTTTCTCTAAAGGAGATTGGTATAATGCAAATAAAATTGAAAATTCTGTCTCACGCATTACTGAAGAGTTGGGAAAAAAAGGTTTTGTGTTTGTAGATGTTGTGCCCAAATTTAATAAAGATATGCAGAATAATAAGATGGAAATTGTTTTTGATATATTAGAGGGTGAAAGAACTTTTGTAAATCGTATTAATATTATGGGCAATACCAGAACACTTGATGAAGTAATCAGAAGAGAGTTTCGACTAGATGAAGGTGATGCTTTTAATGTATCAAAGATTGGTGATTCCAGACGTAATATTGAAAACTTAAATTATTTCAGTAAGGTTGAAATTAATCCGGTACCTTTGGATAATTCAAAAGCGGATATTAATGTTGAAGTTGAAGAAAAATCAACGGGATATTTTAATGTGGGCATCGGATATTCTACCGTAAACGGAGCTTTGGTACAAGCAGGTGTAACCGAAAATAATTTTATGGGTAAAGGGCAAAGGCTTAGTGTTGATGCAAGTGTATCCGAGCGTTCAAAAGATTATTCAATGAGTTTTACCGAGCCATACTTTTTGGGCAGGCGGTTAAGTGCCGGAGCTGATGTTTTTTACAATGATGAAAGTTATCAAGATGAAAGCTCATATGACAGTGCAAGTGTCGGTGGCAGAATTCGTTTAGGTTGGAATTACACTGATAATTTATATCAAACTGTTCGGTATACATTAAGTCGTGATGAAATTAAAGATGTTAAAGATTTTGCTTCAATATATATTAAAAGAGAAGAGGGCAAAAGCACAGATTCTGTTATCGGACAAACATTAGTGTACGATAAACGTGACAATGCTTTGAGAACAAAAGACGGATATTATTTGTCATTCGGCAATGATATTTCGGGTCTTGGCGGTGATGAAAAATATTTCAAATTTGATGTTAAAGCATATAAATTTGTTACTTTTAATGACTATTGGACATTAAAAACCCACATCAACGGCGGATATGTTACCAGTTATGGTGATGAAGATGTTCGTTTATCCAAGCGCTATTATTTAGGCGGAAATACACTTCGTGGTTTTGAATATAGCGGAGTTGGTGCAAGAGATATATATACGGATGATGCCTTAGGTGGAAATTGGGTTATTTATGGTGGTGCCGAATTGATGTTCCCGTTAGGGCTTGATGAACTTGGTATCAGGGGTCGTACCTTTGTTGATGCCGGTGTTATCGGCAAACCTGATGATATAGATTCAAAATATGTTGAATATTCTTCAAAACCGAGAGTTTCGGTCGGTTTCGGATTTGAATGGTATTCACCGATGGGAAAAATTGATATCGATTTCGGTTTCCCGATTGTAAAAGAAGACTACGACCAAAAAGAAGTATTTCGTCTTAACTTTGGTACAAGTTTGTAATAAGGAGAAAATATATGGTTGATACTGCATTTTTTAAAAACAACGGACCGTTTACACTAGAGCAAATTGCAAAAATAATTGGTGCAGAGTTTACAGATTCGTGTAATCCGAAAGATAAAATTTATGATATTGCCACGATGGAAAAAGCCGGCAGTAATGAAATTTGTTTTTTCTATGACAGAAAGGCAAAAGAAAAAGCGGTAAATATTAAAGCAAAGGCTTGTGTTACCAATCAGGATTTGCAAAGTTGGATTCCCTACGGGATAAGTGTTTTGGTTGTTGACAATCCGAAACTTGCATTTTTAAAATTAAATCAGGCAATGTATGCCGAATATGTTCCTGAAAATATGGTTCATGAAAGCGCCACAATTGCTAAAACCGCAAAAGTCGGGCAAAATTGTTATATCGGTGCCAATGTTGTGATAGAAGATGATGCGCTTATAGGGGATAATTGCCGATTGGAAGCAAATTGTTATATCGGAAAAGGTTGTAAAATCGGTAATAATTGCCGTATCGGTGTCGGTGCATATGTGACTTATACCATTATGGGTAACGATTGTTATATTTATGCCGGTGCCAAACTCGGTGCGGACGGTTTTGGCTTTAACACTATTGGAGGTAAACATATTCGCATACCGCAAGTAGGAAGACTTATTATCGGTAATGATGTTGAAGTCGGCGCAAACAGTTGTATTGACCGAGGGGCATTAGATGATACCATAATCGGTGACGGTTGCCGTATTGATAACTTGGTACAAATTGCACATAATGATAAAATGGGCAGGGGGTGTATCATTGTTTCACAAACCGGAATTGCCGGAAGTTGTACATTCGGTGATTATGTTGTTTGTGGCGGACAGACCGGATTTGCCGACCATTTAACGGTTGGCAGTGGAGCTCAAATCGGTGCGCAATCGGGCATTATGCGTGATGTTGAAGCTCAAACGGTTGTTATGGGAACACCGGCAGTACCGTTTAAAGATTTTATGCGCCAAGTATCGTTTTTACAAAGAAACAGTAAAAAATAATTAATATTAAAAGAAGGAAAAAAATATGTCAGAAATTAAAGTATATCCGATTGAAGAAATATTAAAATTGTTACCTCATCGTTATCCGTTTTTACTCATTGACAGATTGGAAGTTGAGGTCGCAGGTGAAAAAGGTGTGGGTATAAAAAATGTAACCATGAATGAAGAATTTTTTCAAGGACACTTTCCGAACAATCCGGTAATGCCCGGTGTGTTGCAAATTGAGGCAATGGCTCAAACGGCAGGTGCTATCGTAACCGCAAAAGATGAAGATTATGCTAATAAAAAAGTAGGTGTATTGTTTATGTCGGTTGATGGCGTAAAGTTCAGAAAGCCGGTAAAACCGGGCGACCAACTTCGTATGCATGTTGAAAAAATCAAAGAGCGCCGCAATATATATGTGTTTAAGGGACAATGTACGGTTGATGGACAAGTTGTATCCGAAGCCGAATTTTCCGCAATGATTATAAATCAGTAAGAAACAAAAATACCGCCTCCTTTAAAGGAGGCGGTATTAAGTTTATAGGTTAAGGAATGTTACCTCAAATGAACCTGTATAACTTGTTGGAGTTACACCGGCAGGAATAGATAAAGTTCCATTAATAGATGATCTAGACCATTGTTCAGGTTTGAATGTTAAAACTTTTGATTCTCCTTCGGCGCTCAGTGTTACAGTTTCAGATGAAAAAAGCATCTCAGAATCTTCATTTAACTCACAGTAAGCTGATGCTGTGTCAGTTGAGCTTACATAATCGCTACTGTTAGATTCTAACACAAGATCATCGACTAAATCGACAACTAAATCACCATGATTAGCTTTTAAATAAATAGTGCCAAAATTTACATCAGAACATGTAATTTCATTAGCATGTGCAATGGTAGCGTTAACAGATAATTCTGAATAAGCATTGCTTTCAGCCATAACATTTGTTGCGCTCAAAAGAGCCGTAGCAGTAAGAAGAAAATATTTTCTCATAATTTTAAATCCTTTATAAAAATAGTTAAACTTAATTTGAAAGGTCAAAAACTTACCTCTCAGGTCGTATCTTAAACCGTTTTTTTTTTTTGCAAGTAAAAAGAGTCTTAATGTGAATTTAAATCAAATTTGAGGTGGAATGTAGTGAAAATATTAAAAAATTTATTCCGGTTATGTCTCTTTATAAAAAAACAAATTAAATAATTAAAACAAAATATTAAATATCAGAATCTCTGATAAGAATATGCTCAAACCATTTTTCTTGAAACTCAATATTTGCTTCAATATCTTCATCGTCTAAGTCAAATGATTCAGGGACAACAATCAGTTTGTCATCATCGTCATTTAAGCGATGTACAACTCCGATACATCGACCGACATAATTTTGTAAAGGTTTGTTTTCCACCAAAACATAAGCATCTAATTCTTCACCATCCCCCGATTTTGTAAATGGCACATATCCGTAATTTACCGGATATTCAAAACCATATTTGGGGTGTTTACTGCCTTTAGGTCGATCAACTTTAACTTGAACAAGGTTTCCTATATATTTTTGGGGTGGAGCATTATGAAAAACAACCGGATAATTATCATTCAAACTCCATGGTTGATAATGCTGTAAAAGAGAGTCAAATATGACTTCATCAACAAAAAGAGAGTTTTTATCTTTTTTAGTACGTTCTAAAGTTCGTTGTTTTGCTTCAATTAAATCACATTCAACAACATGAAATACTACATTTTCAGTTAAATTTTTTGCCCAATTATAATATTCTTGGCGTTTTGTATCATTCCAAAAACCATAATCGAGGATAACATCTATGTTCTTAGCTATATGATGCTTAGTTTGTTTTTTTATATAGTTGTCAACAATGTCATATTTTGTTTCAAAATTGGTCGGATTGGATCCATAGCGATTAACCATAATTTCATCATGAGTGAAACGTACGGCTGATAACTCTTGTTCCAGTTGTTTTGCAATGGTTGTTTTGCCAAACCCGATAAATCCTACTATTAAATGAATTGTTGCCATTTTTATTTCTCGTATATGTAAATTATTTATTTTAATGTTGTTTTGTCTTGCCATCCTTTTGCTGCACGATTAATATAATCGCTATATTTCCCATTGGTGTTTTGTGGTTTGGCGATGACCCCGCAAACAATTTTTTTGCCGGCATTAATAATTTCAGGAATTTCCCAAGCTCTGTTTTCTAATTTATATCGTGCTAAATCAGCAAATAAGCGGGCTTCCATATAATCTGAAAATTTTGATTGTTTTATTAGAAGATTATTTTTTAATCTTGAACACAATTTGGTAAAAATTTCTTGATGTTCCGATAAAATTAAACCGTTACCTGACAATATATTATCAAAACTTTTACGCACAATAGGGTTTTTCCAACCTCCTCCGAACAAAACGAATTGATTAGGTATATCAATGTTATCAGGTATTAAAGTTAAGGCTTGCGCAGCAATATATGCTGCTGCATATTCAAAAGTATGTACAGCATCTTCAAATTTAATTCTGTTAAGCTGTACATATTGAAAAATTTTATCTTTATGATAATATGCCGGATCTCCGGATTTTGGTAATGGTGCTTCATAAAAAGAACGCCCGTATTGAAAAATTTTTTGCAATAATGGTATATCTAATTTTCCATTTTGCCCAAAAATTCCATCTTTATCAAAACTGTAATCAGATAGCATACGAATATAATTATCCGTATATTCATTAAATGGTCCGGAATCTGTTCCTAATATTGCTTTACCATTGATGATTATGGCAAAATTGGAAGTATTTCCTCCATTATAGTAAATGCCATCTCCTTGAGAACAACAAATATGTGCATTGTGAACTGGCACCAACGGTGCTCCATCAAAATCATTCATTACCGGATCCGAACGAAAGTCGTAAACAACATCAATGTCTGTTAAGTCGGCTAACATTTGTCCCGAACCTATTTGTAAAGTATATGGCTCGGTGTTATCTGTTTTGGCCTTAGATGGCGGATTATGGTCAAGTGTTTTTCCATGAAAACCAATTGCATCAACAGTTGATTTATCTATGCCATTTATCAGACACATCTCATTGATACAATCAGCAATTTGTTTGATGTAATCGTTATGTATATCTAAAAATTCCGGCAAGGTTTCAATTTCATTTGAAGTTTTATTAAAAACTTGAGTGCGTAACTTTTCGATGCGGTTCTGCATATTTTTTGTGTATGGACGAGAAAAGGTGTAGAGATCGGTCATTTTATTACCATCAAACTCAGTTAGCACCAAGTCAATGGCATCCATAGAATTTCCTGTCATATTTCCGATTATTCTATACATAACAAACCTCAAAAGTACTTACTCGACAAATATTATCATAAGTATAATATTTATCAATAAAAAAAAAGAAAGGGTTCCCCCTTTCTATATAATTTATTTTAATTGCAATTATTTACTGTTATTTTGCTTAAACAACCATTGTTTGAACTCTTCCAAACTGTGCATTTCAGGAATCCATTTAAGGTCTTCCGGTAAGTCAGTTGTAAATTCGCATCTGTATCGTATCGGTTGAGCACCGACATTGATGGCTGCGGCTTGGTTATAAATTCGGTCATCAACCAAAACCGTTTCTTCGGCTTTTAGACCATATTGTTCAAAACAAGATTTAAGCATATCTTCTTTTGCTGTATCGTGCATAAACTTTCCGTGTTGCACACATTCTATCACCAAAAAGTCCTTAACTTCGGCGAGTAAATTGTTTAAAAATCTTTTCTTGGTTTCAACATCAAAAGTTGCCGACATTGTAAACTGTCTGTAACCCAAAGAATTGAGTTCTTTTAAAGTTTCAATAACTCCTGGATATAACGGACGATTGGTGAAAAACTCAGGAGAATGGCAGAAATCATAATCTAATTCTTTACCGAGAGTGGGGTGAGTTTTAAGCTCTAAAGCACCATATTTAGGTACAATCGGCAACACCTCAGGCAGTTGTTCCCAAGTAATGTTTCCGTATATAGGAGCATATTTAGGGTGTTTGGTTAAAAAATTATAATATGCATAGTTCAAGTTTGCAAGAACACCATCTACATCCCAGAAAATATTTTTAATAGCCATATTTTTCTCCATAAAAGAATTTTTAATACTGTCTGTGATGGTAAAATAATTGAATTTAAAAGTAAATATTTTTTTGTTATAATTGTTTATAATGCTTGAAGTTTTTGATTAAGTATCATAAAATCAATCCCGATTTTGGATAAAATATTTTTGGAGAATATATAAAATGTCAAAAGTGCTTATTACCTCTGCATTACCATATATAAACGGCATACCTCATTTGGGACATATGGTGGGTTGTTTGTTGCCCTCAGATGTCTATGCCAGATATATGCGTATGATGGATAATGATGTTTTGTATATTGTCGGAACAGATGAACACGGAACAACCTCTGAGGTCGGAGCTCTAAAAGCAGGGCTCGATGTTCAGGAATATTGTGATATGAATCACAAAAGACATTATAACACTTATAAAGATTTCGGACTTTCTTTTGATTGTTTCGGTCGTACATCATCTGAACAAAATAAAGAAATGACATATCACATTTTTGAACAGCTTGATAAAAATGGTTTTATTGAAGAAAGAACCATGAAACAAGTATATTCGATTGATGATAAAATGTTTTTGGCTGACCGCTACATTACCGGAACTTGTCCGCATTGCGGATACGAAAAGGCCAGAGGCGACCAATGTGAAAATTGTACAAAAGTGTTGGAACCGACTGACTTAATTGATGCCGGAAGTACCATTTCGGGAAGCAAAAATTTAGAAGTGCGTGAAACGAAACATTTGTTTTTGAATTTGCCCAAAATTGAGCCTATTTTACAACAATGGCTTAAAACAAAAGAGGCTTTTTGGCCGGAGGTTGCTTATTCGATTGCGCAAAAATGGCTCAAAGAAGGTTTGCAGGCAAGATGCATCACTCGTGACCTAAAATGGGGCTTTCCGGTCAATAAAGAAGGTTTTGAAGATAAAGTTTTTTATGTTTGGTTTGATGCGCCAATCGGTTATATCGGCATTACAAAACAATGGGCCGATGAAAAACCCGATGAACGCAACTGGAAAGATTGGTGGTATGATGTCAAAGATGTTCGTCATATTGAGTTTATGGCAAAAGACAATGTTCCGTATCACTCAATTACATTTCCGGCAACATTACTGGGCACCAAAGAACCTTGGACACAGGTTGATTACTTAAAAGGCGTCAGCTACTTAACATTTGAGGGCGGCAAATTTTCAAAATCGGAAAACAGAGGTGTGTTTGCCGAAGATGCAATTAAGGAATTTGAGGCTGATTATTGGCGCTATTGGCTGATGAGCAACATTCCCGAAGGCTCTGACACAAGTTTTACTTTTGATTTGTTTGCTTCTGTTGTCAACAAAGATTTAAATGGTGTCTTAGGTAATTTTGTCTCAAGAGTGTTAAAAATGACATCTTCCAAAATCGGCGACACTGTTCCCGAAGGCGGACAGCTTGGTGAGTTGGAGCAAAAACTCATTGAAAATTTGCAATTGAGCATTAAAAACTATTTCAAATATATGAATGAATTAGAGTTTAGAAAGGCTTTTGCCGAATTGAGAGCTATTTGGGTAGAAGGAAACAACTACATTTCAGAGGCAGAGCCTTGGACGGTGATTAAAGAAGACCAAGCCAAAGCGGCCATGATTTTAAGAACTTGTATCAACCTTATCCGAATTTTTGCCATTTTAAGCGCCCCGATTATGCCGAAAACTGCAGAAAAAATGCTTGCCAAACTCGGTTTAGGTGTTGATGATATTCCAAGCTTAAAAGATTTTGATGTTAAAAAAGAAATTGAGTTCATCAAAGCCGGTCAACCTTTTGAAGTCGGGGATATGCTTTTTGAACGCATCTTACCTGAACGAGTGGAAGAGTTAAAAACAAAATACGGGAGCAAAAAATAATGAAATTTGAGAGCTTAAAAGGTATTCGTCTGCAAGGAATTGCAAAATCGATACATAAGTTTTTCTTAATGATAACTTATCCGTTTAGACACAGCTTTAAATTTTTAGGATTTTTGGTTGTAGGAATTGTTCTATTTGCAGCAATTCCAATGATACAAGGAGTAAGTTACAAACATGTGTTTGACTGGTATATGTTGCGATATGATGAAGTAAAAAACGACAAGAGTGAAGTCTTACAGCAAAAACCTGAACCGGTTGAAAGAAAGCTTAAAAATAGTTATAAAAAGGAGTTAAAGCTTAGAAAGGCTCAATCAAAGAATAATTCGCTTACCGTTTACTCTAAACAAGATTTTGAAAATCAGAAGTCTGTAAAAGCCTCTAAAAAAATTAAGCGTAAAACATTTAAATTGAAAACATCTCCGTTTCGTCACGTTAATGTTAAAAATACATGGACTAAAAAGAAAGATATTATAAAGGAGAAACATAATGTAAAAACTATGGTATCAGTTGAATCGGTTTCAGAACCTTTAATTGAAAATCAGGCTGTAGAAATTGTTGCAATGCCTAAAGTAAAAGATGAACTTATATATCGTAAAATAGATACCTTAGAGCTTACTTATGAAGAAAAGCCTGAACATATTAAGGGTAAAGCATTAGTATTTAGCGCCAATGATTTATCGGTGGGTGACAGATATATTATTTTATATGGTATTTATACCGATGAAAAAAAATATGATGCAAAAGGTGCATTTGAATATCTTAAAGATTTAGCCGATAAAAAAGAGGTAGAATGTGATATTGTTGCATATACATATCAGCATTATGCTACTGCAGTTTGTTTTATTGATGGTAAGAGTATAAATCAAAACTTAGTTGATGCCGGCTTTGCTGATAATATAGCATTATAGGTGTAAAATGTGGCAACCGGTATTAATGATTAACGGATTTATTCTGTTTGTGTTGGGATTAAGTATGCTTTTCCCTGCATTCATTGATATATATGACAATGATACGAACTGGTCAGATTTTATGACTTCAATGTTGATAACGATGTTTATCGGTGTATCATTATTTTTATCCAATAGAGTAAAAATTATGCAAATAACTTTGAAACAAGGTTATTTGGTGACAATTTTATGTTGGATAAGTGTTTCATTGTTTTCAGCGATTCCTTTTATCATAAGCGGTTCAATTACAGATTTTGCTTCAGCTATTTTTGAAAGTGTATCCGGTGTTACCGGAACAGGTGCAACAATTTTGCCTGATGTTGAAAAAATGTCACGTTCTGTTTTGTTTTGGCGTTCAATGCTAAATGGGTTAGGTGGTATCGGAATTGTGATTTTTGCGGTGGCTATGCTTCCTTTTTTGGGAGTGGGCGGAATGCAGATGTTTGCTAGAGAAAATGCAAACGCAAATGACAAGTTGATGCCTAAATTTGTGGATATGGCTAAATGGATTTTGATAGTTTATATCGGGTTAGTGCTTTTATGTGCAACATTGTTGTACTTAGGAGGTATGGGTAAATTTGATGCTGTAAATCACGCAATATCGGCAGTAGCAACAGCAGGATTTTCTACGAAAAATAATTCTATTGCTTATTTTAACAGCAATATAATTGAACTTATATTGGCAACGTTTATGTTACTTGGGGCTTTGCCGATGACGTTTTATATTATGCTCATAAAAAACAAAGAATTTGATCCTTTTCATGTCGGACAAATAAGATATTTCTTAAAAACCATATTGTATCTTTCGTTTTTTGTGGCGATATGGCTTAGTTTTCAAAGTAATATGAACTTTTTTACAGCTTTTAGATATAGCTCCTTTAATATTATTTCCGTAATTACCACAACCGGAATGGGGTCAACAGATTTTCTCGATTGGGGAATTTGGACTGCTGTATTTTTTACCATACTTTCAATGCATGGTGGTTGTAACGGTTCAACCACAGGCTCCATCAAAGTTATGCGTTGGCAAGTATTGAAATCTTATTTTCATAAGATGATAGTTACGTCAATTGAGCCTAATCGGGTTGTACCGATTAAGGTGGGAGATGTATCTGTAAATGATGGAGTAATAAATTCGGTGTTTGTATATGTGTTTTTGTTCTTTGTAACAATGGGGATAACAGCTGTTATTTTAAATTTTATGGGCTATGATTTTACAACATCAGTGTCAGCGGCTATTGCAAGTGTTACGAATACTGGTCCGGGGATAACAACTTCAATTGGTGTAATGGGTAATTATGCTTTTTTCAGTACGCCGGCAAAATATGTTTTATGTATGGCAATGCTTTTGGGTCGATTGGAAATTATTACTGTGTTAGTTGTGTTTACAAAATCTTTCTGGAAAAAATAATAAAAATTTTAGCCCATCGTGTGTTGATGAGCTAGGGGCATATTCGCTTCAGACCATTCAAAGCAAATTCTATTTTTTAGAAATGTTTTTTTCTAAATTGCGTGTCATTGCATAAAATTTGTCTGTCCGCTGTTTTTTGAGTTCTTCCCCATCAAATTTGCTCAAATTACTAATATGTTTTTGCAATACTTTGCGCAAATTTTCAAACACAGCTTGCGGATTGCGATGAGCTCCGCCAATTGGTTCGGGAACAATTTCATCAATTATACCAAAAGATTTTAAATCTTGTGCTGTGAGCTTAAGAGCCTCGGTTGCTTCTTTGGTTTTTTCGGCACTGCGCCATAAAATGGAAGCACATCCCTCGGGAGAAATAACCGAATATATCGAATGTTCAAGCATCAAAATTATATTTGCGGTTGCAACAGCAATTGCTCCGCCTGATCCACCTTCACCGATAACGGTTGAAATGATGGGAGCTTTAACTTGAAAACATTTTTCAATTGAAGATGCAATGGCTTCGGCTTGTCCTCTGGCTTCAGCATCAACTCCGGGATAAGCTCCGGCAGTATCTACAAAGGATAAAACCGGCATATTAAAACGAGAGGCCATATCCATCAATCTTTGTGCTTTTCTGTAACCCTCAGGTTTGGCCATACCGAAATTATATTTCATACGAGTTTCAATTGAATTTCCTTTTTCCTGTCCGATAACTACAACGGAAACCCCATCAAACTTACCGATGCCGGCAACCATTGCTTCATCATCGGCAAAACCTCTGTCACCGCAAAGCAAAACAAAATCATCAATCAAAGCATCGATGTAATCAAGACAGTGCGGCCTTTGGGGGTGACGAGCAATTTGGGCTTTTTGCCATGCTGTAAGGTTTTGATAAACCGATGTCAAAGATTTATTCAACTTTTGTTCAAGCCTTTTAATTTCGGATAAAATATCAATATCCTCATCTTTTGCAAGAGCCTTGAGGTGTTCGAGTTTTTCTTCAATTTCAACAATGTTTTTTTCAAAATCCAATACAACTTGATTGCTGTCAGTCATTTTTCCCTCGTTAAAAATTAAACTTAAGGAAGTTTTATCATCTTTTTTTTTATTTTTCATCAGTAATTTTTTATACCTGTTAATTTTTCTTGTCAAATATGTAATGATTTTCATTGAAAACAAGCATAAACTTAAATATTATAAGAAAAATTTGTAGAATAATCGGAGTGGATAATTGTTAGCATTTTTGTTTTTTGTATCAGTATTTTCATCTGTTACATGGGTGATATATATATCTTTATATGTTGTTGCCAATCTGGCTGGGAATGATTTGAGCTCACAGCCGGTGATAGATATTGCTCTTTATGTCGGGTTAATAATTGTTCCTGTTTGGGCTTTGTGGCAAATTTTTGGTTTAATAAGTACTTATAAATCAAGTACGCAAACTGAAAAGAAATTGCTTCAATTATTTAATCAGATGAAAAAAAATCAAGATTATACTGATTTAGTGGTCAGAGTGATGCTTGATGCTGAACATGAAATTAAAGACGGGTTTGTCGTTAATAAATTTGATGTGTTTGTTGCCGACATGAACGAAATTTTGGCGGATATTGTGCAAAGATGTAATGTTGCTTCATCTTTGCAGATGGAACAATTGTGGGCAAAAGTTAAAAATGGAGAACGTTGGGCTATTGCTAAAACTTTAGTTGAAACATCAAAAAATCATGATGATTTTGCTTCCTATTTGGCTCAGAAATCACAAAAAGACAAAGTGTTTAAAGGCACGTTGTTAGAGTTTTGTTATCGCTATCAAAATTTGACAGCACTATTGGAAAAACACGATAGAGACAGGGTTTTTATTACTATTTTGGAAACTGGCGTAATGGGTAAGGTATATTCTATATTGGCACCCGTTGCCGATGCTACAAATTTTTCGGTTGATGAGGATATTAAGCAAGATGATGTTACAGATAGTGAGCTAGATGTTTCACCTAGAATTTTAGAGATGAAGGAACCTGAAAATATGCAAGAAACTATGTCTGTCTGGAAAAAACTGAATCCGTTTAAGAAAACTAAAATAAATTATGTTAGAAATATTGATAATGCTTCTGATGATGATTTTTTTAATGCTTTAGAAAGAAGTATGAATACTCCCGAAGAGACCCATCAGAATTTTATTGTTAATGCAGATACGGATATACAAGAGAAAGATTTTCCTCGTTTTGATATGCATACCGATTCTGAAAAGGAAAATGTTCCAATGCCAATGTTACAGATGGGAATGGAAGAAGATAAATTTGAGCCGTATATTGAACTTGAGACAATCGATATTACAGAAAATGAAAACAGTCAAAATGATGAGGAACAAGACAATAATTTTGCATATCCGTTCGGCGGTTGGGTAAATGAAGAAAATTATAAAAAATAGTGTAACCGTATTGGTGTGTTTTTTTGCATTTGCCGTAAATGCG
This sequence comes from Alphaproteobacteria bacterium, assembly GCA_017464685.1. Classification (GTDB taxonomy): domain Bacteria; phylum Pseudomonadota; class Alphaproteobacteria; order RF32; family CAG-239; genus JAFTYO01. The sequence goes on along the minus strand of JAFTYO010000004.1, from coordinate 24,500 downwards.
GCACAAAAAAATATATCTTTGTACAATGCACCAAAATATGGCAATGCATTTTCACACTTTGAATATGTAAATCCGAATGCACCCAAAGGCGGGAAAATTGTTATACCTGAATATGGCGGATTTGACAACTTTAATCCGTTTATTTTCAAGGGTTCGGCATCAGGAACGGTTGCCGGTCTGATATGGGACAGTTTGGGTTTTTCACCCGCAGACGACATTGCAGCCGTATATCCTCTAATTGCAAAAGAATTTGAATATGAAAAAAATTATGTCGGTTTTATTTTAGATGAACGAGCCAAGTTTGCCGATGGCTCAAAAATTGTGGCTGATGATGTTATATACAGTTTTAATGCCCTAATCGAAAAAGGAGCTCCGATTCATAAGGTTTATTATTCTGATGTTGAAAGGGTTGAAAAACTTAGTGATACACATGTAAGATTTTATTTTAAGAAAGGCTCAAACAATAAAGAATTGCCATTGATTTTATCTCAGCTTAAAATATTTTCAAAAAAATATTGGCAAAATAAAGATTTCTCTAAACCCAGTCTTGACATCCCGCTCGGGAACGGACCATATAAAATTAAAAAATTTGAGGCCGGAAAATATATTGTATTAGAAAGAGATAAAAACTATTGGGCCGTAAATTTGCCGTCAAGAAAAGGATATTTTAATTTTGATGAAATTCGGATTGATTATTATCAGGATACAACTGTTACATTGCAGGCATTGTTTGCCGGCAATATTGATGTGAGGGAAGAATATATCGCTAAAATTTGGGCAACGGGTTATGATAATGAGCAAATTAAAAATCAAACCGTCATCAAACAAGCATTTGAAAACAATGAACCGGCAGTTTTACAACACTTTGCTTTTAATTTGCGCAAAGATAAATTTAAGGATAAACGAGTTCGCCGAGCTATTGATTTGGCTTTTAATTTTGAGTGGGCGAATAATAAATTGTTTTATAATCAATATAAACGTTTAAACAGCTATTTTACAAACTCCGGTATGGAAGCTTACGGTTTACCGCAAGGATTGGAGTTGGATATTTTAACAAAATATAAAGATAAACTTGATGAAAGTGTGTTTACACAAGAGTTTTTGCTTGCGGATAATTCATCAGCACCAAAATTAAGAGAAAACTTAAGACAAGCGGTTAATTTGTTACAAGCGGCCGGTTTTGATTTTGTTGGCGGTAAAATGACCAATCTTAAAACCGGAGAACCCCTAAAATTTGAAATTTTGAGCAATTCGGCTAACGGAGCCACATTTACAAGGGTTATGTTGCCGTTTATTGCCAATTTGAAAAAAATCGGCATTGAGGCAAGTTTTAGAACAATTGAGGTGAATATATTTAAAAATCGAATAGATAATTTTGATTTTGATGTGGCCATAATGTCGTATCGCATGAGTCAAATGCCCGGAAATGAGCTTAAAGAAATGTTCGGTTCAAATTCGGCTGATGTTAAAGGAAGCTATAACATTATGGGTATAAAAAATGAGGTGGTTGATAAACTCATTGAAAAAGTGGTATCGGCACAAACAAAAACCGAATATGAAGCATATGTTAAGGCTTTGGACAGAGTGTTATTAAGTCAATATTATTTGATTTTTCAATGGTATTCGGGAGTAAATAGAGTGGGCTATCGTAACAAATTCGGGTTACCTGATACAAAGTTAAAAATCGGATATCAGCCGTTTTTGTGGTGGGATAAGAGCTTGGAGGTTAACAATTGAGAAATTATATCATTAAGAGATTGTTTTTAATTCCTCTGACGTTGTTGGGTATTTTGACCATCAATTTTTGTATCATACAGCTTTCTCCCGGTGGCCCGGTGGAATATATGTTGGCAAAATATCAGGGCATGAATATTGATTCTAAGGCTCAGTTTACGGCAGTTGCAAATGTAAAAAACACTTCATCACAAATGCAATATCGCGGTGCACAAGGCGTTCCGGAAGATTTGGTTGAAGAATTAAAAAAACAATTTGGCTTTGATAAACCTTGGTATGAAAGGTTTTATAAGATGATAACCGATTATGCCAAGTTTGATTTCGGTAAAAGCTATTATAAAGACAAAACCGTAGGTGAACTCATTGTGGAAAGAATGCCTGTTTCAATATCGTTAGGCTTGTGGTCAACCCTAATTATATATTTAATTTCTATTCCTTTAGGGATTAAAAAAGCCTTATACGACGGTTCAAAATTTGATGTAATGACATCTTTTGCGGTTATCTTCGGCTCGGCCATACCGGTATTTTTGTTTGCGGTGTTTTTGATTGTGTTTTTTGCCGGAGGAACATATTTTCAATGGTTTCCGCTGAGAGGCTTAACTTCGGATAATTTTGAAGATATAAGCCTTTTGCAAAAAATATTTGATTACTTTCATCACATTGCTTTGCCTGTATTGTCCATTGTAATTGGCGGATTTGCCACCCTGACCATGCTTACAAAAAATTCGTTTCTTGATGAAATCAGCAAACAATATGTTTTAACTGCAAGGTCAAAGGGCTTGAGCGAAAAACAAATTTTGTACAAGCATGTGTTTAGAAATGCAATGTTGATTATCATTGCCGGATTTCCTTCTTTGTTGATAAAAATGTTGTTTACGGGCTCGCTTCTGATTGAAGTTGTATTTTCGTTAAACGGATTGGGTTTGTTGGGTTATGAGGCTATTATGACGCGTGATTATCCCGTGATATTCGGCACACTTTATATCTTTGCGCTTTTGGGCTTGGTACTAAAACTTGTAAGCGATATAACCTATTCTTTGGTTGATCCGAGAATAAATTTTGATAGGGTGTAAAAATTTACTTTTCAAGATGCATTATAAAACTTTTTGCAAATAAGATGGCTCTTAGCTTTAATGATACTTGACAAATAAGGTAAAAAATGCTAATTCTTCGGACATTAAAAAATTATGATGTCTAACAACTAAAAAATATTTTTATTATGAAAAATTATTTATCAAAAGTGTCCTGTGAAACAGAATGGGACATTATGCAGGTAGCTGTTATTGGCGGTAAAATGCAAGCGGTTTGTGATATGCTTCAAGACGGATATCAGCTGAACTTGGACTTGTTGGAGATGCTTTATCGTTTGTATGGAACATCTTCCGTGATTAGAGCGGTAAATGCCAGCAATGAAGACCTATCAGATGGTGAGCATGAAGATGTTCTTCTTTTCTTGAATGAGACTCTTGATGAGGCTGCTTTGAAAAAAGTTATGGATGACAATCTTAAAAAGCAGGAATTCATGGAAGAGGAAAGAGAAAATGCTCACAAGGAGATGCTCGAAAAAGAGCTTTCTTTGCTGATAAAACAGTATGGCGAGCGTTCAAAAAGCTTTTATGTCGAACTCAGCAAATTTCAAGAAGCCGTGATTCGAGTGGAGTTGATGGAGCTTGTTGTTGAGCACTATGGAAGTCAGGTTGTGTGCGATGATTTGTTTGAGCATAAGTTACTTTCGTTTGTCGAGTTTTCCGGAAACATATTTCGTCCTGAGCCTCGATATGAAGCATGGCTGAAATATTTTGATGTTGAATGTTTACTCAAAATTGGTCAGCTGTATGCGGCAGCTTATATGATTGAGTGTGGCTTTTATTATGATAGAGAAGATTTTCATGAAAAGCTGTTCAAGGTTGCGAATGCCGGTGGGCTAAAGTACTTTATAGCTTCATCTTCGGTGTGTCTGTATGATTTGTTTGAAGATGAGTCGATGCGAGAAAAGGCAAAAGAACTTGGCTCTATCGGTTATCAGCGAGTTCATCAATGTGCTAAAGAGTATTTCACTCTTGATGATTGGTACAAATGGTATGAACTTGACCCGAAAGCAGCAATTAAAAGAGCTCATAAATTGAAAGTGCCGAGGTTGTGGTTGTTACAGCATGGATACATCAAAAAAGCTATTTTCAGAAAATAAAAAAATGCACCTTGAAAGGTGCATTTTTTTAGCTTTGTTTCTTTTTTTCTTCTTTGGCTTTTAAAAGTTCCAAATCTCGTTCAGTGGCAATTTTGTTTAAGATTGTTTTAACAACCGTATCAATTTCTTTGCCTTCAGAATAGTCCGCCGGAAGTGCAAAATTTACACGATTATCTTTTAACAATTTAATTGCTTTATCTTTTTGACGACTTTTGGGTCTGTAAACAGCAATGGCATTTCCGTTTCTATCTTTTACCATTTTCATTGAAGGAATGTCGGTTAGTCCGTCACCGAAATATATAATTCGGCGGTATGGAATGCGTCGTTTGTCATCAGGGGTATATTCATTGACGGCTTTATCATCGGTTTTTTTGAGACCTTTATTGATTTTTGATATATATTGCACTTTGGTTGAATAGTTGATTACTCTTGCCGGCCAAACCGGATAGCCTTCTTCATCAAAAGCAAAGGAGCAACCGAAAACATCTTTAAAATATTTTCTTATAGAACAACCTTCAATAATTTCTTCATAACCTGATGAAATTATGTAGTGCTCTATGTCTAAGTCCAGATATTTACCATAGGCATTAATTCGGTCAAACCAAGTTTGCACACCTTCATAATATTCTATCAAGGCACCGCAACAAAACAAATTTTCTCTTGTCAGTTTAATCTTTTTTTCACGAGCGATTTTGGTAAAATAGTACATACTTCCGGTTACTTGGTCGGCACAGTTATCAACAGACCATTGATTTGCTTTTTTCCAAAAGGTTTCGGGTTTCATACCAAGCTCCGGAATTAAAACATAATCTTGCATATAAGTTGTACTTAAGGTTTCATCAAAGTCATAAACAAGTGCTACTTTGGTTTTTTTCATAATTTTATACTCTCCTCTTGCTTTTTTATTAAAGATAATATAAACCTTAAGAGTTAAAATTTAATCAATATGAATAAGGAAATAAAAAATGTCTGCAACTACTATGGAACAACTTGTATCGTTGTGTAAAAGAAGAGGTTTTATTTTTCAAAATGCCGATATTTACGGTGGTATGCAAGGTGTCTATGATTACGGTCCGTTAGGTGTTGAGCTTAAAAATAACTTAAAAGCGGCTTGGTGTCGCTCCATGGTCTATGAAAGAGATGATGTGGAAGGCTTAGATGCCGCAATTTTGACGAATCGTAAAGTTTTGAAATATTCCGGTCACGAAGATACATTTTCGGACCCGATGGTAGATTGCAAAAAATGTAAGGGCCGCTTTAGAGCAGACCATCTTACTGATGGTAAATGTCCTCTTTGTGGTTCGACTGATTTAACAGATCCAAGACCGTTTAATTTGATGTTTAAAACTCAAACCGGTCCGGTTGAAAATGATGAAAATTTGGCATATTTGCGTCCTGAAACAGCACAGGCCATATTTGTTCAGTTTAAAAATGTGGTTGATTCTACTTCAAGAAAACTTCCGTTCGGTATTGCTCAAATCGGAAAATCATTCAGAAATGAAATTACACCTCGTAATTTTATTTTTAGAGTTCGTGAATTTGAGCAGGCTGAATTGGAGTTTTTTGTAGCTCCGGGCGAAGATGAAAAATGGCACGAAATGTGGAAAGAAACTCGTATTAAATGGTGGGAAGAGCAGGGCTTGAAAAAAGAAAATATAAACATTTATACCACACCAAAAGATGATTTGGCGCATTATGCCAAAGCTTGTTACGATATTGAATATCGTTTTCCGCACGGTATGGAAGAATTGGAAGGAATTGCCAATCGTCGAGATTATGACTTGGGTAATCATACCAAAGCGCAAGATGAGTTTGAACTCGAGGCTCATTGTCACGAAAACACCGAATCTACTACAAAACTTTGTATAAGAGATGATGAGAACAATAAATGGGTAATCCCGTATGTGATTGAGCCCTCTATGGGTGTGGATAGAGGGGTGTTGGCGGTTATGACCGAAGCTTATACCGAAGAAGATTTGGGTGATGGTAACTCTCGCATTGTATTAAAACTTAAAAAACATTTAGCTCCGATTAAGGTTGCGGTAATTCCGTTAAAGAAAAACAATGAACAGATTATGCAAAAATGTTATGAAATTAAGAACAATTTGCTAAAACTCGGTATTGGTCGTGTGGCATTGGAAAATACCGGAAATATCGGTAAAGCATATCGCAGGCACGATGAAATCGGAACACCTCTTTGTTTAACCGTTGATTTTGAAACCATTGAGCAAGAGCCGGCATCTGTTACGGTCAGAGACAGAGATACAATGGAGCAGGTTAGGGTTAATATTGCTGATTTGCCTAACTACTTAAGAGAATATTTTTTGAGCTGATAAAACGGTCAAGAAGGTGAGTTGATGCAAATAGCTGCTAGATATCAAGCGGTTTTTGAGCTGATAAGCAAGGTTTTTGAAGATAAAAAACCGGCAGATGTTATAATCAACGATTATGTTCGTAAAAGAAAATATATCGGCTCAAAAGACCGCAGGTTTATTGTTGAAACCGTATGGGATATTATAAGACATCGTATGCGTTTGGAATTTGATGCAAAAAGCAAAGATGTCAGAAAAGTTTTGCTTGTGTATCTTAAAGATGAAGATTTTGACATTATAACCGGCGGGCAATATGGTTTTGCACCGCTTAGCAGTGAAGAAAAAAAGTGGTTGAAAAATCTTAGTGATGAGGTTTATCCCGAATATGTCGAAAATGAATGCCCGAAATGGCTTTTTGAAAAAATCAATTCACTTTCGATGGTACAAGCCTTAAATATGAGCGCTCCGGCAGATTTAAGGGTAAATATGGCAGAGCGAACAATGGTGAAAAAGCGTTTGGAAAGTGAAGGTTTGTTTTTTACCCCGACTACATATTCGCCGTATGGTTTGCGTTCATCTGAGAGAGTAAACTTAAACAATTGCATCGCTTATCACGAGGGACTGGTTGATGTGCAAGATGAATCTTCACAAATTGCCGCCATTTTATGTGATGTGTCGCCTGATGAAAAAGTGATTGATTATTGCGCCGGTGCCGGAGGTAAGAGTTTGGCAATTGCGGCAATAAACCGTAATGAGGGTGTTATATATGCTCATGATGCTAATTTTAATCGTATGGATGTTATAAAAGACAGAGCATTAAGGCTTGGAATCCGGAATATTAAAATTGTACGCATACTTGATGATAGCAGTTATGACAGGTTTATAATTGATGCTCCGTGTTCGGGTAGCGGAACATTAAGACGAGCTCCCGACTCAAAATTCAGATTGAGCGCAAAACACATAGAAGAATTAAATGAAACTCAGCTTGAAATTTTAGAAACCGCATATAAAAGCACTAAAAAGGGCGGATATATTGTTTATATGACTTGTTCTGTTTTACAAGATGAAAACGAAAATATTGTAAGTGCTTTTAAGCAAAAACATCAGGATATGGTTTTTGTAAATCATAAAAATTTGTGGGAAGAAAAAATTGATACTTTGTATCCGTGTAACAGTTCAGATTATGTAAAGCTCTCACCGCTTGTAACCAATACAGATGGTTTCTTTTTTTGTATGATGAAAAAAAGTTTAAAATAATATTGACCGATTTGTAAAAAAGTGATATCATTAAAATGTAAGAGATTCTGTAAGGATAATTCGGATGCCAGATACTAAACAAGAAATAGATAATGTAAGAAAAAAAATTCGCCATCGCCGTGCGCTTAGAGTTGCTGCAAATTTGGCAGGTGTTACGCTAGGTATAGCTGCTCTAGCTGGTCCCAAAATGGTTGTGAAACATCACCAAAAAGAGGTAGAAGGAGAGATAAAAGAATTAGCTGATTTGTCTGCGCAAGAAACAAAACATAAAACTACAAATTATACTCCTATAAGAAAAGGTGCAAAAAAGTTTTTAGAAGAAAATGGTTATTCATTGAATATGTCATCTGAAACGCAAAATGGGGCGTATTATGTTGATGTCATTGATCAAAACAATGTTTCTGTCGGAGCGGCTAAGGTTTTTTGTGAGGATGAAACTCATCGCATTGTGGAGTTACTTGTTTTGAACGATTCGCCGTTAATGACTTTGATGCAAATGCAACCGGAAAGCGGATTTAAAAAATTAAATGATGCTACAATATCTTTTAGGGAAGGTGAGCGTATAACTGAAGCTATGAACAGGCATCGTATTCAAAAATCGCTTAAGAGTAAAGATGTATATTTACAAGAAGTAATAACAGGTACTCGAACTCGCAGTTTTGGAACTTATTAAAATAAACAAAGCTAATATAAAAATTATATTAGCTTTGTTTATTTTAAGTATGATTTTTGGAAGTTGTTTGTAATAAATGTGCGACCAATTACAAAGATTTTTTCTTTGTTTCAATAATTTCAATGGCTTTGTTGATTTCTTCTTGAGCGGTCATATCAGAGGTATCAAATACAATAGCATCGTCGGCCGGTTTTAGAGGAGCTGATGCTCGTTCTTGGTCTCGTTTGTCACGAGCAATCATATCTTCTAATACTTTGTCATAGGTTGTGTTAATACCTTTGGATATAAATTCATCAAAGCGTCTTTTGGCTCTGACCTCGGAAGATGCTGTTACAAAAAGTTTGATATCAGCATTGGGGCAAACAACGGTGCCGGTATCTCTGCCGTCGTAAATCACACCATTAGCAGGTGTTCCATCGGCAAAAACAGGATTTAGTGCAAAATCTTGCTGCATTTTTAACAAAGCGGCTCTGACTTTGGGCAAAGCAGACACTTTTGATGCGGCAATCCCTCCGACATCTGAACGAAAATCAGGGTGTTTGGATAGCATCATCATTTTTTCAAAAGTCAGGTTTTGGGCGATTTTTTCGGCTGTTTCCTCATCTTGAAGATTAAGATTTTGCAAAACCATATCAAGTCCGACCGCACGATAAACCATACCGGTATCAAAATAAGCCAGTTGATAATGTTTTGATAAATATGAACAAAGAGTTCCTTTTCCTGCAGCGGCAGGACCATCAATTGTGATAATCATCTTTTTTCCGTTTTATTTGGTTAATGTTATTTATTCATTAACATATATTTTGTTATAATGCAGTCGGATATTTAATTTTATGCCAAAGTTTTTAAAGGTGTGATAAGTGAGTAAGAAAAATCGTATCAGAATTTATGTGGAAACTGACTTAAAAGAAAATATAAAAGTCGTTTGTGATGAAAAACAAGCTCATTATTTGCTGAATGTAATGCGCTTAAAAATCGGTGATGAAGTTTATGCTTTTGATGGTAAAAACGGTGAGTTTTGTTGCCGTATTGTAAGTGTTGGCAAGAAAAACTGCGTATTAAGAATTGAACAAAAATTTTGCGATTTTTTTGAAAGTCAGGATTTGTGGCTGTTGTTTGCAATCTTAAAAAAAGATAATACCGACTTTGTGGTGGAAAAAGCAACGGAAATCGGGGTTAAAAAAATTGTACCCGTAGTTACGGATTATACCTCAAATTCAAAACCACGAACGGAACGATTAAAAACTTTGGTTACAGAAGCTAGTGAACAAGCTCGTCGCCAAGATTTGCCGCAAGTGGCAGAATGTATAACCTTTAAAGAGTTGCTTAAAATGTGGGATAAATCACGCAAGTTGATATATCTTGATGAAAGCTTGGGTTCAAAATCGGCAATTGAGCAAATGCCGAAATGCGAACCGCCGGTGGCAATTTTGGTGGGACCTGAAGGCGGATTTTCACAAAAAGAGCTAGAAATTTTAAGAAGTTTAGATTATAGTTATGGTGTTTCTCTCGGAAAAACCATTTTAAGAGCAGAAACCGCAGTCGTTGCGGCGCTTTCTCTTTGGCAGGCATTGGCAGGTAATTGGCAATAAAAAGGAAAAATTATGAAGATATTGATTGCAGATGACCACGAATTGTTTTTAAAAGGACTTGAATTTGTTCTAAGTGCCGAATTTGATGATTCGCAAATTATAACGGTTAAAAATTATGTTGAGATTTTTGAACAATTGCAAAAGCAAAATGATTTTGATCTTATTATAACTGATTTAGCAATGCCGGGGGCTAATTGGCTGGATGCATTGGAAAAAATTCACGGATTGGCTAAGGATACTCAGATTATTATTATATCTGCCGTATTTGATAAGGAAATTTTGCAAAAAACTTTAGAAGTTGGGGTGTCGGGATATATACCAAAATCGTCATCAAATGCAGTGATGCTTGGTGCAATAAATTTGGTATTGGCAGGAGGAGTATATCTTCCAAAAGAATTGCTTTCAGAAAAAACTGAAAATAAGGAAGTTTCACAAGAAATTAATAAATTGAAAAGTTTAAGCGAAAATGAAAATATCAAAACTGATAAAAAACTTACACCTCGTCAAATTGAGGTTATAAAAGCGATAGGCAAGGGGTTGTCAAACAAATTGATAGCTTATCAGTTGGGATTAACAGAAGGAACTGTTAAAGTACATATTACGGTTATCTTAAAAATTTTGGGAGTAACAAACAGAACAGCAGCTGTAATTGAGGCTGTAAAACAAGGCTATATCGATAGGAATGATGTATATTTGTAAGGAATAGACAATGAAATATAATATTGTAAAGGCTTCAAAGGTTGTAAAAACACCGACCTATGTTAAGGAAATTTATGGGAATGTGTACGAAAATGAAAAACTTTCTCGTTTTTTAGATGATGAGCGTATAGTTTCATTTTTGACATGTTTTCAGCAACATAAATTAGTTAATGATGTAATAAAGGAAATTTCTACAAACAGCTCAGTATTACAAATGGGGTGTACATTTGGACGACAGATTGAGGCAACGGCGGAAAAAGTTGGAGCCTATGGACGTTATGTTGTTGCAGATGTGACTCCGATGCAAATAGAACGTTGTAAAAGTAAAACCGTTTATCAAAAAATTAATTTTATTTTTCAAGATGTAAGCAAAGCCTTTAGTGAAAAATTTGATACTGTGATTTGTTATATGCTTTTGCATGAACTGCCACCGATAACAAAAGCGAAAGTAATTAATAATGCTTTAAACTCCGTTGAAGAAGGTGGAAAAGTAATATTTATTGATTATCATAAACCATCAAAATGGAATTTGTTGCGTTTTTTAATCAAACCATTTAATAGGCTTTATCAACCGTTTGCTGAAAGTATGTGGGAGCAAAACATTGAAAATTATGCCAAAGAAAAATCTCATTTTACATGGCGTAAAAAAACATATTTCGGGAAAATGTATCAGAAAGTTGTTGCAGTACGACAAATACCGGAGTATGAAAAACATCCGATAAAACAAAGCTTTTATTAAAAAATTGTTGATGATATTAAAAATTATCAAAAAAATATTGCTTTAATTGTGAGAAAGTATTAAAAGTTATCAAAAGGTTAATTTTTTCGGAGAAAATGAAAAATGTTATCAAAGTTAATGGGCTTTTTATCGGCTGATATGGCAATAGACTTAGGAACAGCTAATACGTTGGTGTATGTTCGCGGAAGAGGTATTGTATTAAATGAGCCGTCTGTGGTTGCAATTAAGGAATATAACGGCAAAAAACAGGTTTTAGCAGTCGGTAATGATGCAAAACAGATGTTAGGAAGGACACCGGGCAATATAAAAGCTATCAGACCGTTAAAAGATGGGGTTATTGCAGATTTTGAAATTGCAGAAGAAATGATTAAATATTTTATTCGTAAAGTTCATAATCGTCGCACATTTGCTTCTCCGATGATAATTGTGTGTGTACCTTCGGGATCTACAGCTGTGGAAAGCAGAGCTATTCAGGAATCGGCAGAAGCAGCAGGTGCTCGTAAGGTTTGGCTTATTGATGAACCGATGGCAGCAGCAATCGGTGCCGGATTGCCGGTTACTGAACCGACGGGATCTATGGTTGTTGATATTGGTGGTGGTACAACTGAAGTTGCAGTGTTGTCATTAGGTGGTATTGTTTATGCTCGTTCAGTTCGTGTTGGTGGCGATAAAATGGATGCGGCTATCATTTCGTATATCAGAAGAAATATGAACTTACTTGTTGGTGAGGGTTCTGCAGAAAGGATTAAGAAAGAAATCGGTTGCGCATGTCCTCCGGCTAAAGGGGAAGGAAGAACTATTGATATCAAAGGTCGTGATTTGTTAAATGGTGTACCTAAAGAGATTGAGGTTTCAGAGCGTCAAATTGCGGAAGCGTTGGCTGAACCGGTTGCCGCAATTGTAGAAGCGGTTAAGGTGGCTTTAGAAAACACAGCACCTGAATTGGCTGCTGATATTGTTGATAAAGGTATTGTTTTAACAGGTGGTGGAGCGTTGCTTACAAATCTTGATCAAGTGCTCAGAAATGCTACAGGCCTTCCTGTTTCAATTGCTGAGGAGCCTTTAGCGTGTGTGGCTAAGGGAACCGGTAATGCATTAGACAACCTTGAAAAATTCAAGAGTGTATTGTCATCCATGTATTAAACGGCGTTTGTTTTGGGAGATAAAGGTTGAAACATCGCCGTATTCTGTTCATTAAGTTGAGCCAGTTTAAGCTTTTTATCAAGAAAGTTTTAATTGCTTTGGTTTTTGTGTCCGCTTTAATGCTTATGATGTTAAGTAAGGCGGATACATACGTTTTAAATAAAACGACAGGTATGATTTCAGCAACATTAAGCCCTATCATAAGAATTATGCAATTTCCGGCTCAAATGGTGTATCTTGGGTATGAAAAAGCTCGTGATATAATAAAAGTGTATTCACAAAATAAACAGCTGCGAGAAGAAAATATAAAACTTATGATACTGAAAAATAAAGTGCGTACTCTTGAGGCTGAAAATCGTCTTTTGGGTGAAATGTTAAATTATATTTCTTTGCCGGAAGCTGCATATATTACAGCAAAAGTTGTGGCAGAAGAGGGAGATGGCTTTTCTCATTCCTTAATTGTATATGTCGGTGACGAAAACAGAGTATATAAAGACCAAGTGGTTATGAGTGATGAAAGTGTTGTGGGTAGAGTTGAAAATGTGAACGGAAAATATGCCAGAGTAATTTTAATTACTGATATTAATTCAAAAATACCGATAATTATTGAAAGGAACAGAGAAAGAGCTATACTTTCCGGTGATAATACGTTGATACCAAAACTTTTATATACATCATTGAGTACAGATATTAAAGAGGGAGATATTGTGGTAACATCAGGTGTTGCCGGAGTGTTTCCGGTAGGATTGCCGATAGGAACGGTAAAAAATATATCAAAAGAAAAAATAGAGATTGTACCAATGGCAGATATTGAACGATTAGAATTTGTAAAAATTGTTGATTATGGTATTTATCATGATGTTATGAATTTTTCACAAGAAAACAAGGAAAAATAATATGGATGATTCTTTGTCCGATATAATCTGTTATCAACTAAAAAAAATGTTACCATTGTTATGTACAATAGTATTAATTTTATTGATGTATACCCCATTTCATTTTCCATTGTCAAAATTTTTGCGTCCTGATGTTGCAATGATATGTATATATTTTTGGACATTATATCGAAGAGATTTATTTGGTTTGTTTTCGGTAGCTTTTTTGGGTGTTGTTGCGGATAGCTTAGGGTTGGTACCATTGGGAGTTAACATATTTGTTTTTGTTGTTATTTATGTTATGTCAATCAGTTATGGTTGGTTTGTAAACACCAAACCGTTTGCTGTCAGTTGGACTGGTTTTGCCGTAATATCATTTGCCGCTTTTGTTGTTAAGTGGTTCTTGATGTCAATTTATTATAGCTGTTTTTTATCTGTTCTCGGAATTTTTTCCGGCTATATTGTAACGGTGTTGATATATCCTTTAATTGCGAGATTAAATATCTTTGTTCAAAATAAGTTTTTAGCCAGTGATGAGGTAATATATGAACAGAGATAACGATAAAGGAAAAATTTTGCTTTCTCGTACAATGCTAATGGCTATTGTAAACTTTTTTTTATTGTTTATATTGATAGCTCGACTTTATTATTTGCAAGTTGTTGATGCATTAAAATATAAAACTCTTGCCGATGAGAACAGAATTTCTACCAGAATATTAATGCCGATACGTGGTACAATATTTGATAGGAATGGTATTGTCCTAGCTGATAATGAGCAAAATTTATCAGCAATGATTGTCGCTGAACAAGCTCCAAGCATTGATGCTACAATAGCAGAATTTAAAAAATATATTGATATAAATGATAAAGAAGAACAAAAAATCAGAAAAGAAATAAAAAATCATCGTAAGTTTGTCCCTGTGAAATTAAAGGATAATTTGAGTTGGGAAGAGGTTTCATCCTTGCAATTAAATACATCTTCTATGCCTGGAATTATAATTGATCAAGGTGTAAACAGATTTTATCCGATGGGGCAATATACTGCTCATTTTTTGGGTTATGTAGGAAGTGTTGATGAAAAAGAAAAAAATGATGATCCTTTATTGATGGTTCCCGGATTTAAAGTCGGGAAATCAGGATTGGAAAAATTTTTTGAGAATAAATTACGAGGAATTAGCGGTAATGTTAAATTTGAAGTAAATGCCTATGGTAGAATCATGAAAGAAATTGAACGTAATAATGGACAAGAAGGTGAGGCTCTTCGTTTAACCGTTGATGCGAATTTGCAAAAATATGCTCAAGATACTTTTGGTGAACATAGCGGGGCGGCGGTTGTTTTAGATGTTCACAGCGGAGAGATTTTGGCGTTTGTTTCGGTACCTTCATTTGATCCGAATTTGTTCACCAAAGGTCTTTCACATGAAGAGTGGAATAAGCTTCTTTATAATGAAAGAAATCCGCTTGTTAATAAAGCGGTTACAGGGAGATATTCTCCGGGGTCAACATTTAAAATAGCGGTTGCTTTGGCTGCTCTTGAAAACAATATTGTGAGTAAAGATAAGAGTTTTTATTGCGGTGGTGCAATGACTTTGGGTAATCATAAATTTCATTGTTGGAAGCATTCGGGACATGGTTATCAAAATGTTGTTGAGGCCATAAAAAATTCTTGTGATATATATTTTTATGAAGTTGCAATGTTACTTGGAATAGAAAAAATTGCTGATATGGCAAGAATTTTAGGATTAGGTAATTTAACAGGTGTTACACTTGAAAATGAACAAAAAGGAATAATTCCTGATAAAGAATGGAAGTTAAAAAGATATGGTGAAAAGTGGCAACAAGGTGAAACGATTATTGCCGGCATAGGTCAGGGCTATGTTCAAGTCACTCCGTTACAACTTGCAATTATGACGGCAAGGGTGGCAAACGGGGGATATGAAATATATCCGTCATTTACAAAACTTAGTTTAAAAGACAAGGCAAAAATCAAGAAATTACCGATTTCAAATAAAAATATAGAAATTGTAAAGCAAGGAATGTTTGAGGTAGTAAATGGTGAAAGAGGAACGGCTGCGTCGTCCTCATTTAACATTAACGGCATTAAGATGAGCGGTAAGACCGGCACGACACAAGTTCGTAGAATTAGTTTAAAAGAGAGGCAAAACGGTATAAAAAAAGATGAGGATTTGCCGTGGAGTTTACGCAGTCATGCATTATTTGTCGGGTTTACTCCTCATGATAAACCCAAATATGCTGTTGCTGTGATAGTTGAGCATGGTTCTTCCGGTTCGGGAGCTGCAGCTCCGATTGCCTCAAAAATTTTGCAAAAAGCATTGGAGTTGAATATATAATGTCAAGATAT
This sequence comes from Alphaproteobacteria bacterium, assembly GCA_017464685.1. Lineage (GTDB taxonomy): Bacteria > Pseudomonadota > Alphaproteobacteria > RF32 > CAG-239 > JAFTYO01. The sequence goes on along the minus strand of JAFTYO010000004.1, from coordinate 8,926 downwards.
TATGAACAAAGATTTAAAGGCTTAAACCTGTCTTTAAGAGATAAGTTTTTCAACTTAAATTTTGGATATATGTTTTGTATAATTTTATTGGCTTTGATTGGAATTGTGGTTTTATATTCAGCTGCTAACGGAAACCTTTATCCATGGGCTATAAAACAAGCAATGAGGTTTGGGTTAGGTTTATGTATTATGTTTGTACTGGCTTTAATGGATATAAAAGTATATTTAAAATATTCGTATATTATATATTTTTTTGTTTTACTGTTGCTGATAATTGTTGAAATAAGCGGTCATGTCGGTATGGGAGCTCAAAGATGGATAGATTTGAAAGTTTTTAAACTTCAACCTTCAGAGTTGATGAAAATTGCAATGGTTTTAGTATTGGCAAAATATTTTCACGGTTGTAATTTACAAAAAATTGAAAGTTTAAGAGGTTTATTTGCACCAATGTGTATGGCTCTTTTTCCTACGGCTTTGATAATGTTACAACCAGATTTAGGTACGTCATTAATGGTGTTGTTTACAACGATGGTACTTTTTTTTGTAGTTGGGGTTCAATGGTGGAAGTTTGTTACTTTGGGAGTAGGATCTCTGGTAGCTGCTCCAATTGTATGGCATTTTTTGCATCAATATCAAAAAAACAGAATTTTAACTTTTTTAAATCCTGAAAATGATCCGTTGGGTACCGGATATCATATCATTCAATCAAAAATTGCTTTAGGTTCCGGCGGAGTGTTCGGAAAGGGTTTTTTAAGCGGAACACAAAGCCATCTTAATTTTTTACCGGAAAAACATACGGATTTTATTTTTACAATGCTTTCCGAAGAGTTTGGCTTAATTGGCGGATTGACTGTAATTTTGCTTAATTTGATAATTATTGCTTATGGATATATTTTTGCTTTTCGTACAACCAGTTATTTTGCTAAGTTGGTAATTATTGGTCTGAACACTAATTATTTTTTGTATGTTTTTATCAATATTGCAATGGTGTTAGGATTGTTGCCGGTTGTTGGTATCCCTTTGCCACTTATTTCATATGGAGGAACTGTTATGCTATCGGTAATGTCCAGTTTTGGTATTATATTATGTATGGATGTGAATCGACATATAAACTTAGGCAGAACTTCGTTAGGTGATGACTGATAAATATCTTTTAATATAAAAAAACACCTGCGATACCACATCGGAGGTGTTTTGTAACTATTCTTAACCTTTTAAAATTTCTAACTTTTTATCGGCGGCAATTTTATCAATTATGCCTTTTACGGATTTTTCAATTCGTTTTCCGGCTGAATAATCAGCTGGAACAACAAAATCAACTCTGCCATCGGTTAAAAAGCAAGAAGCTTTTTCTTTTGCCCCTTTTTTATTAGGGGTATATACTGCAAAACAATATCCGCCATGGTTTTTAATCATCGACATACTCGGAACATCAGTTTCACCATCGCCGAAATATATCATCTGACTATACGGAACAGGTCTTTTTTCTTTAGGCATTGCCTTGTTAACACCTTTAATATCCATCGGGTCCAAACAACCTTTGTTGATACGGGCAAGATATTGCGTTTTATCGGTATAGTTGACAATTCTGTCCGGCCACACTGCTCGTCCGTATTCGTCATACATAAAGCTTGAAGCATATATCTTGGTAAAATATTTGGCGATTTTTGTTCCCTCAACCATCTCTTGCAATCCGGAAGAAATGATATAATGCGAAACTTTTATGCCTTTTTGAGCCGCATACTCGTTTATGCGCTCAAACCAAGTTGTAACACCTTTGAAAAACAACATATTTTCACCGCAAGCAACAAAATCGTCTCGCTTAAACGCAAGCTTTCTGGACTTGGCTTCATCAAGCATACATTTCATGTAGCTCAACGTCGAATCAGCCGATTGTTCAAGAGTTTGTTTATCGGCAATTGACCAAAACTCGTTCGGAGTAAGACCTAACTTTTCCTTGATAAATGTTGGTTCTTGCATATTTCCCTTAATAAGGGTACCATCAAAATCGTAGCATATAGCTATCTCAGCAATAATATTTTTCATACATCATTATAATTTATTTAGGTGCATACTATCATATTTTTGGATAAAATCAAGCTTTTTTGTTGAAAAATGTGCATTGGTTTTATATAATGAAAAAACAAATTAAATATGGGCGGTCATTATGGAAAATTTGGAAAAATACATTGAACATACTTTGTTAAAACAAGATGCCACAAAAGAAGAATTTGAAAAACTTTACGATGAGGCAAAAAGATATAACTTCCGAGCTGTTTGTGTTAATCCTTTGTATGTTAAGCAAGCAAAAACTTACTTAAAAGATACTGCTGTAAAAGTTGTTACCGTAATCGGCTTTCCCTTAGGTGCAAATACAAGCGAGGTTAAAACCTTTGAGGCTCAAAAAGCGCTTACAGATGGTGCTGACGAAATTGATATGGTTATCAATGTTTCGGCAATTAAAGACAACAATTGGGATTTTGTTTTTGAAGATATCAAATGTGTTAAAAATGTTTGTCCAAACAATGTGCTAAAGGTAATTTTGGAAACAGACTTATTAACCGAGGCCGAAATTAAAAAAGCTTGCGAAATTTGTGTTGAGGCAAAAGCCGATTTTGTAAAAACTTGTACCGGATTTGTTAAAAACGGCGTGGGTGCAAAAGTAAATGATGTTGAATTGATATATAAAACTGTTTCGCCATATGGCTTAAAAGTTAAAGCATCTGGCGGTATAAGAGATAGACAAAGCGCCCTGAATATGATAAAAGCCGGTGCTTATAGCTTAGGTACCAGCTCTGGAGTTAAAATTGTACAAGATTGATGATGATATAAATAACCACACAAAAAAGCCTCCCTGACAGGAGGCTTTTTTCTATGGTAGGCGCATGGGGATTCGAACCCCAGACCCACTGATTAAGAGTCAGTTGCTCTACCAACTGAGCTATACACCCATAATCGTAAATCAAGCCGACTATAAACCTCAATTTTTATTTTTGCAACATAAAAATTTTATTTTTGTGAAAAAATATAGTTTTGATGTTTTTACAGTAGGCTTAATTTCTGTTCATATCACCCCTTTTTAATAATCCGCTTTGGTTGATATTGGTTTTTCTGATTGGTGTGTTTGTTGTTGAAGATGTTTGTATACCTCTTAAATTTAGCACCTTACTTTTATCTTGCATTTTAGTGTTTGATTTGTCGGTGAGTTGTTTGTTTTTCTCATAATCTAAGAGTATATTTTTTAATTTTTCACCAAATTTATTATCTTTGTTTTTTTCATACATATGAGCGGCGGTATTGACTACATGATAATCTATGGTTTCGATTGACATCGGTGTTTTAGCTGTTTTATTGTAGCTTTCGAGCATATTTGTCGTAAATTCTCGCCCAAACTTCATATAAAGAGATAAAAAATCTTTAGAAGCATCGCCAATGCCCATTTCTTGAACTCCGTTTGCTCCACACAAGGTAAGTTTATTTTCGTTTTCCTTAAAATAAAATTGATTAAAATCAGTGTTTGAGTAAGTAACACAGGTTTTATTTTGCGTGGGTTTAGGTGGAAATGTGACCCCTAACTCACTTAATATTTGTTTGTTTTTTTCTTCATAGTTTGGGACTGTGTATTCATAATCGGGATATTCAACTTGTTTAAAACCATCGGGCGACATATTATGAATATGAGCTAAAAAAGTGCCAAGTTCTTGGGCCAATTGTTGTTTCTTTTTGTCGGAAAGAGAATCCGTTTCAAAGTTTCTCGGATAGTTTTTTCCGTCGGGTATTTCATAATATATGATTTTATTATTAAAAGATTTACATTGCGGTAAAATTTCTTTCAAATACGAATTATCACAATTTTGCACAAGTGCGGAATTATCTAATGCGGTCTGATTTCTTTTAAAGGTATAATCGCTTATAGCCTCAATAAAAATTTGATTATTTTTTGTGTAACAAACAGATGTTTGCCAATCGGGGCGTTGCAATTTATCAAAACACATTTTAATATTATTTGTTTTTAACAATTTTTCTATACCGGCAATATATTTTTCTTGCTCAACAATCGGGTAAGATGCTACGGTTAAGGCTCTTTGAGTGCTCAAATATTGAGGTCTAAATCTTGATTGCCAAGAAAGTCTGGTTCGGTCGGCATCCCATAAACATTGTGAAATATAATTATTGTTCGGGTTTACTTTACCGTCGGTATGATTTGTTATACTAAACACTATGTGTTCGGTTGTTTGTTCATCAATATTATATTGCGGATATTTTTGATTCCAATTTTTAATAAATTCACGAGTAATCGGTTCGGCATTGTGAGCATGGTCACTTTCTTGGTTGTCGTTTTGGCGAGCACAGTCGTGCAAACCGGCAGCTATCATAACAGGTAGCGGATTTTTGTTTAAATGCAATGCATAGTCAATTGCTCTTAAACCTACCATTTCAGTATGCCCAATACCATGTGTGCTTCGGTTGTTTGCTTGCATGGATATGTTTTTAATTTCAGGCATAATCAACTCTTCATAGATTTTTGCATAATTTACAAACTGTTCTTCAAATTGTTGTTGCTTTATATCGCAGACGCATTGTGCTTTGGTAAGAAAATCTATTTGCGGATTGTGACCTCTGGAGCTTGCATTGATATATGTGGCTTTGCCCGAAGATATGGCATTGCTTAAAGATTTGGCAATATCGGAATCGGAGGTTAATATGTTTTCAAATGGTTTGTCCTTGTCTCGTTTAAAGGCTTTATCTAAATCGTGCTCGGATTTAAATATGACAAATTGAACATTATGGTCCATGGCTATATCAGGTGTAGTGGTTGTAACATTTAATACATTTTCATCTTTTAGTGATGTCCATTCAAATGTGTTACCGTCTTTATCATATTCGGGTTTGAAATTTTTGCCGTCAAGACAATATATATAGCCGTTTTTTCTTTCTGTTTCATAATCTGAATATGCTTTTTCATAACCGATTAACACGGGTGCACCGTTTTCGGTGAAACAAATGGCAGCAGAACATTTTTTTAACGAATATGCATATGAGCCGTCTTGTGGGACAGGGGTGTTATCTTTGTCAGAAACAACATTGCCGTTTTGGTCTTTTTTGGCCTCAATTCCGAAAACCCTTTTGAATATATTAAGTTTTTTGATATCATCATCGGATAATGTATCTTTAAATTCTTTAATGATGTCAAGTTCGTTTTGAGTGTGCTTTTCAAAAGCGGGAAGAATATTAAAACTACCGCAAACTCGGGCAAATTCTTCAGGAGACATATGAGTGCCATGCATGATAAACATAGCCTGTTTTTTATGTGCCTTATTAAGTGTGTCCATCTCTTCGTTTTTAGTATTAAGCCGTGCGTTTACTTGTTTAACCAGCTCTTGATTATTGTCGTTTCCCATAAAAATCTCCTTATAACACGTTGGACTTTAAACGATCTTTTATTTACCATCTATTTTCTAACCGATTTAAGCCGTTTATAAACTAAAATTTCACCGGACTTTAAAAGATCGTTTATTGTCCTTTGTCATATGAAGCACAGTGTAATACTTTTTCAAAACATATGCAAGTATTAATTAAGTTAGTATTAAAAAACTTTTTAAAAGTACTTGACAAAAAGCATCGGGGGGGGGTAACATATACAATGTATGTTAAATGTCTTTGAAAGGATGAAAGATATGGAAAATAAAGAAGCTGTAGTAAGAGTTTTTGATACAAGAGGAAATGTAGAAGGTATGAAGCGAGATATAAAATCAGCTATAGTTATACATGATAACGGTAAAGGTGATTTTTTGCTTTCTAAACACAATCGTGAAACCCATATAGAAACGACTGGTATGTATATTGATGGAAATATTGATGTTACTGAAAAGGTAACTCGTGTATATAACAAAGGGCTTTACAAAATAAGCAAGAGAGAAGCAAATCTTTTGCGTAAATTATCGGCTGAGTCTTTAATGTTTAAAACTGTGTTAACAAAAGTATTGTTATCTCCTGATTTAACCAAACTCAACGCAAGTAGAGAATCACAAGAGGCAATAAGAGAAATTATGAATAAAGGCAATTCTTTGGCAACCGATGCAATAGATAGTAAAGTCGAAGAAGAACAAAAAGCGAAAGAAAAGCAAGCGAAAGAAAAACAAGAACAAGAAAGTAAGTATATAGAATCTGTGTTAAATAAATTTAGAGGTAGTGGCAAAGAATAAGACAATATCATTTTAATCATAAATAACAAAAAGTGATCGGTAATATACTTGCTGTCCACTTTTTTGTTACTTTTTACTTCTGTTAGACTCCATGCCGAAAAATAGACTCAAATTAGTTAATGACGGCAGATTTAAAATTGATTCAAAGTGAGTCAATACAATGTTTTTTTAACGTTAACCATTTTTTATATCTTTTATGTAAGTTTTAGTGTGATTGCTTTAAAACTCCCATTTAATACCTAGATTAGTTTCAATCGGGATTTTAACATTGTCGTTACCGAACATTGTGCTAACATTAAAAAATGCTTTTGATTTTTGGCTTAAAAAAATATTAAATCCGCTACTGATTTTGAAAAAAGTTCCATCAAGTTTTTCGTTAAAAGTTGTATTTGCTACTTTTATTTTACTTTTTGTATCAAATTCTTTAATGATATCAAACAATATATGTGTTTGTGCAATTTGTTGCCAGCTTTTGCCGAACATCATTCCCGCTCTAAGCATAGTTGAATCTAAGCCATATCCCTGAATTAATGTATTGAGGGTTGTTTTATAAGCAATATTGTCAATATTCATATATAGTCCTTGAAATTGCGGTTCAATAAAATATCCGTTTTTAAATTTTAATCTATGTCCTAATTGGGCAGAAAAACTGTAGGCATTTAAATTGTATTCAGAATGTATGGTATATTTTGATGGTGTAAAGCTTTTAAGCTTTTGATTGTGGCGATAATAAGTGCCGATAATATCTAAATATGAATCTTTTTGACTTAAAAAAGTTGCATATAACGATACGGAATATGTTTTACCAACTCCATTGCCGTCAAGTGAAAATTTTTGTTCAGAATCTGTGTAGGCTCCGCTTATACCCAATTTTATGGCTGAAAATTTATAATCTGCACCAATTTGAAATCCTAAAATATCGATATCGATTTTAGTATTTTGGCTTAATTCAAATTTTAATTTTTTACCTAAACCTCTTGCCCAAAAGCCGCTTTGAGGAATAAAACGAAATTCTCCCATACGAGTGTAAATGTTGTCTTGATGTGAATATAGAATACTGCTTAATGTAGCATATGTATCTTTAGCTATTAACGCAGTATCAGTATATTTTAGGGTTTCTTGCAAATACCAAAAATTATTATCTTGTGCCAAAATGTATTTTTTTGCACCGATATCAACTTCGTTTCCGATAAGATAAAAAGTTTCTTGGTTTTGTGAGTTCTTGGGTAAGATGTTTATTTTATCTGGGGTAGTATAGTCGGTACTTGTATCAATAATTGAAAGTCCAAAGTTTCCGTTACCCTCAACAATGTTTAATAAGTTGTCAGTATTATTTGATAAATTTGTTTTGATTAAAAATTTTCCGTTTCCGCTTAAAGCGTTAATGCTCAAATTTTGTTCTTGGTTTTTTATGATTGTCGCATTATTTAAGTCTAAATTTTGAATTTGATTATTGTTATAGATATAAAGAAAGCTGTTTTGTAAAATTGTATTACCGCGTAATTCGGCTCCCGAATATAAATTAATTTTGCTGTTGACGGCATTTAAATTGTTGCTTAAACCACCTGAGTAGACGTTTATTTCAGCGCTGTTTGCCGATGTGTCAAATGCGCTTCCTCCGGTGTATATATTTTGTGTTCCGCTTACGGTATTGTTATAAACTTTACCATAATCTAAAATGTTTTGTGTTCCTTCAATTAAAAAATTATTTACTGTACCATGAACGATTTGAGTATCGGAAGAAAAAATTGTTCCGTTGCTTACAGTATCTGTTGCTACAACTTCATAAATTGTAGCTGAAGCTGATGTGCTTATCAGGCAGAGAATAAGAAAAGAATAACAATATCTCATATTTCCTCCGTTTTGTAAGTATGTAATATTGATATAACAAATTTAAATGACTAAATTCTGATTTAATAGAATTGATTAAACAAATAAAATTTTAAGACACAGAAATACGTATGTGTGTTTTTAATAATGCTAAATAATAATTTGTAGCAAATTTTAGCCATAATTAGACATGTAAAAGACCTGCTTTTATTATGAGCAGGTCTTTTAGTTAAAATCATTTTTTTCGGTCATCTTTTCTTTTAAGGGGATCAATAGTGCAACATATAATCATACCTGCTAAAACCAATGCCCCGAAAATAACCCTAAATGAGTTGTTCTCAGAAAATTGTCCTTCCAAAACTTCTTCTGTCAGCTCTCCGGCGATAAAGTCAGGGGTGTTGCGTTCATATACATAAAATACGGTTACTTGCATACCGATAACAGGTTCCATTTTATTGCGAATTCCTCGGGTAATGCTGCCGGTGTATACTGAAACGGGAGTGTATTTTACACTGTCTATCTCTACAAACAGTTCTTCCTTACCGCTTTTGACATATCCTGTTCCTATTTTTTATATTGGCAGAAATGTCAAAACAGCTACAACTTACAAAGCTAAAGATTGCTGAAACAAGAGTGAAAAGTATTAAAAACTTTTTCATAAGCACAAAAATTTTTGTATGACACAATTATGATAAACTTGCGACAAGTTAATATATTTTTTTATTAAAGTAAATAATATTTTGCCAGACTTTTTTGTGATAAATTTTGATTGTTAGACTCTATGCCGAAAAGTGGACTCAAATTAGTTAATATCGGATTGTTTAAAACTGATTCAAACAGAGTCGGAGCAAGGCTTTTTGTTATTAACTATTTTTTTTATTTTTTTATTT
>JAFTYO010000043.1 GCA_017464685.1 Alphaproteobacteria bacterium | reverse complement strand
GATGGGTATTTTGTCAGTACAGTAGGCGTTAATGAGGCAGTGATACAGCGCTATATTGAACATCAAGGGCGTGAAGATTTAGGACAAGCTTGGCTTGACCTAAAATGATACCACCGGCGTGAGCCGGTGGAGTTTCATTTTACTAATTTACAGGTTTAATATGCCAAATGTTTTTAGCATAATCCATAATAGCTCTATCGCTTGAGAAATATCCGATTCTGGCTACATTCAATATGGCTGCTTTGTTCCATTTTTCTTTATCCAGATAGTTTTTTTCAGCCTTGTGCATTGCATTGTTAAAATCTTCCAAATCCGCCAAAACAAAGAAATAATCACGATTTAAGAGTTCTTCTACAATCGGCTTAAACAACAAGACTCTGTCTTTTTCACAGAACATACTCGAATTTAGGGCATTTAAGATGCGTTTGATATAGTCGGAGCTTTCATACAAATCTCTCGGTCGGTAAGATTTTCTCATCTCTTTGATTTTTTCGTCTCTTAAACCGAAAAGATAAAAATTGTCTTCACCTACGGCTTCTCTGATTTCAATGTTTGCCCCGTCATATGTACCGACTGTTAAAGCGCCGTTTAAGGCGAATTTCATATTGCCGGTACCGGAAGCTTCAAAACCTGCGGTTGAAACCTGCAAACTGATATCTGCAGCCGGAATCAGTCTTTCCGCCAATGATACTTTATAATCGGGCATAAAGATAACCTTAATGGCATCATTAATTCGAGGGTCATTGTTTACAACATCTGCTACATTGTTAATAAGCTTAATTACAAGCTTGGCAAAAGTATAAGACGGAGCAGCTTTTCCGGCAAATATGTAAGTTTTGTTCTTAAGAGGACGAATATTGTCTTTTATGATGGCCAAATAATCGCCGATAACTTGCAAAATGGTCATCAATTGGCGCTTATATTCATGAATGCGTTTTGCATGCACAATGTAAATACTGTCGGCATTGATAACCGTACCCGTAGTCTTAAAGGCTAAAAAGGCCATTCGTTCTTTGTTGCGTTTTTTGATTTCATCAAATTTATTGATAAAATCTTTGTCATCAACAAACTTTTCAAGTTTATGTAAATCATCTAAATCGGTTATCCATTTTTGGCCGATTTTATCCGAAATTAAATCAGCTAAAGATGTATTTGCGTGCAACAACCAACGACGAGGTGTTATGCCATTGGTAACATTGGTAAATTTTTCCGGCCACAACTCATAAAACTCGGGAACAAGAGAACTCTTAATCAATTCAGAATGTAATTGTGCCACACCATTGACTGAAAATGAACCGACAACGGATAAGTTTGCCATGCGTATAATCTGAGAATCGCCTTCACCAGAGACAATAGATATTTTTGCAAGCTTGGGAGAATTATTACCAAACTTCGTTTTTGCAAATTCAATAAACCTGCGATTGATTTCATATATAATTTGCAAGTGGCGGGGCAATAGCTTACCCAAAATTCTGGTTGGCCAAGTTTCTAATGCTTCGGGCAATAAGGTATGGTTGGTATAAGCAAAAATTCTTGATGTAATATCCCATGATTCTTCCCATTCCAAACCATATTGGTCAATGAGCAAGCGCATCATTTCGGCAATAGCAAGCGCAGGGTGTGTATCGTTTAATTGAATACAAACATAATCGGGCATCTTATCAAAGTCATTACTTTTTTCCAAAAATCGGCGAATGATATCCTGAATTGCGCAAGATACAAAGAAATATTGTTGGGTTAAACGAAGTGTCTTACCCGATTCTACAGCATCGGAAGGATACAAAACCTTAGATATGGTTTCGGATTTTATTTTTGCTTTTACGGCTTCGATATATCCACCTTCGTTAAATACATTGATATCAAGCTCGGCATCAGATTTTGCCGAGAATAAACGCAAATAGTTTACCGATTTTCCGTTATAACCGACAATCGGAAAATCGTACGGAATACCGTATAAAGTTTGCGTATTAACCCAAGTAAAATAGGGCTTACCGTTTGCACCCATATAGCTTTCGACATTTCCGTAAATCGGAATAGAAACTTTTCTGTCGTTGCGGGCAAATTGCCAAGGCGAGTCCTCACCTAGCCAACTGTCGGCTTGTTCAATTTGCCAACCATTATCAAACTTTTGCTTAAACAAACCGAATTGATAATTAATACCATAACCGAAACCGGCCAATCCTAATGAAGCCATTGAGTCAAGATAACAAGCCGCTAACCTTCCAAGACCACCATTTCCAAGTGCGGGATCATATTCGGCATTATAAATTTCTTCCATGGTAAGGTTTGGAAAACCGTCAATTTCAATATCTTCAATAAGCTTAAACAAACCTAAGTTGTGCAGATTGTTTTCAAGTGACCGACCTATTAAATATTCAATCGAAAGATAATAAACTCTTTTACTGCCGGCTTTATTATATCTGGCAATGGTTTGATACATTTTATCCATGGCAAATTCTCTAACTGCCAAAGCAATGGCTTGTAAGGCTTCCTCTTTGGTAAGTTCACAGGCTCTTTTGCCGATAAAATATTTGATATAGTGTTCAATAGAAAGTTTTAAGCGAGCTTTATCAATTTCATTGATTACATTAGTTGCTTCTTTTTTCACGATTTTCTCCTATTTAAAATACCCAATTATCCAATATGCTACATAAAAATGTTTGAAATTTAATTAACAATATAGGATTATTTTTTTTAAAATAAAAGTTGCAAATTGCTCGATTTTAGTAGATAATTTGCCGAACTAATACAAATTTGAACAGGAATATATGATGAAAAAAAGCTTTTTATTTACATTGCTTACAGCTACAACCGTTGCCACAAACGCATATTGCGGTGACATTTTTGATGCAATGGGCAACGCCTATAACAACAACCCCACATTGGAAGCAAGTCGAGCGTATTTACGCTCGGTTGATGAAAATGTTGCAATTGCAAAATCAGGTTTCAGACCAAAGTTATCCGTTCAGGGATCATATCGTGACACTCATTTGCATAATGATGTTGTTCAAACCGATACCGGATATGATGAAAGTGTAAGCATACAAGCAGAACAATCAATTTTCAGCGGTTTTTCAACCTATAACAGTGTCAAAGCCGCAAAAGAAGGCGTTAAAGCCGAACAAAGTAACTTGTCAAATGTTGAACAACAAATTTTATTGGAAGCCTCAACGGCATATTTAAATGTTTTGCGTGATACTTCAATTGTTGATTTGCAGGAAAACAATGAAAAGCTGTTAAAAAAACGTTTAGATGAAACAATTGAGCGCTTTAATGTCGGTGAAGTTACCAGAACCGATGTTTCTCAGGCTGAGGCTCGTCATTCACAAGCCATTTCGGATCGTATTGCCGCTCAAGGAAATTTGGCAGCTTCAAAAGCAATTTATACTCAAATTGTGGGCAATTATCCGTCAGATTTGGTTGAGCCCGAAGGTTTATCGGCTCTATTTCCCGCCTCTCTTGATGATGCTTTAAGTTATGCCAAAACAAACAACTATGGCTTAAAAGCAGCCAAAAGCGCTTTAGAATCAAGAAAACATACGGTAAATGCCAATACCGGCGCTTTGTTGCCTAATGTGAGCTTTGTGGCTATGAACACTCGTGGACAGTCGTACAATTCGTCAACCAAAGACCCCGAAACCAACAGCTATGTTTGGGAAGCCCGTATGTCTGTTCCGTTGTATAATTCGGGTGAAACCAGAGCCAAAATTCGCCAAAGCAAATATCAAAAATGGCAAGCTCAAGAACAAGTTTTGGAAGCCGAAAGAGCGATGATTTCATCGGTTAACAGTAATTGGGAATATATGGTATCAAATAAGGCTCGTATCCAATCGGTTAAAGACCAAATTAAGGCTTATGAAATTGCTTTAGATGGTGTTCAGCAGGAAGAGGCTTTGGGTAACAGAACTGTTTTAGATGTTTTAGATGCTTATCAATCGCTGTTAAACTCTAAGGTTGAAGAAGTTCGAGCTAGAAGGGATTACTATGTTTCGGGTATGCAACTTTTGATGTCTATGGGCAAACTCACCGCCCAAGATTTGAAACTTGGAGTTGATATTTACGATGCTAAAAAGCATTCAAAAGAAACTGCTGGTAAATGGTTGTCTTTATCTGTTGAAAAATAAAATTTATCTGCTATGATGATAAAAAAGCAGAAAATTAAAGGTAAACCATGAACAAAGATCAAGAAGATTTATCGATAGATGAAATACTTGCTTCCATAAGAAATGTTTTATGGGAAAAACAGGTTGAAAAAAACGCCTCGCGTTCATGCATAAGAGATTATGCTAAAGAACGCGAAGGCGATGTTTTTGTTCTGACACCGCAAATGCTTGCAAAAAACTGGGATATCCCTTATGAATATGCAAATTGGGATTTTGATGATGTTGCAGCCAGAATTTTACACAAATATTCTGAGTTTTTTGCCATGCAAGAAACAAATGACAAGAAAGAAAGCTTTCGAGTGATGGTAAAGAAAGGTTATTAAAAAGTGCGTTTGTCTTTTAATCTTTCTTGAAAATGTTATATCTGCCCTTTTGTTTTTAAGGGTTTTTGTGTTTAATAAAAGCAGGAAAAAAATATGTTAGAAAAAAATTATAATCCGAAAGATTTTGAAGAAGAAATTTATAAAAACTGGGAAGAAAACGGCGATTTTAAGCCTGATATGAGAAGTGACAGTGAAGCATTTTCAATTGTGATTCCTCCGCCGAATGTGACCGGCTATTTGCACATGGGACATGCTCTCGATGATACATTACAAGACATTTTAGTAAGATACAACCGAATGCTCGGTAAAAAAGTGTTATGGCAACCAGGAACAGACCATGCAGGCATTGCAACTCAAATGGTTGTTGAACGCAACTTGGCCAAAGAAGGTATCACTCGTCATGATTTAGGTCGTGAAAAGTTTATTGAAATGGTATGGAATTGGAAAGCACATTCCGGCGGAACAATATGCAAACAACTCCGCAGACTTGGTGCTTCGTGTGATTGGAGCCGTGAGCGTTTCACCATGGACGAAGGTTTATCAAGAGCTGTACTCAAAATTTTTGTTTCACTTTATAAAGACGGGTTGATTTATAAAGCCAAAAAGCTTGTAAACTGGGACCCTAAACTTGCCACTGCAGTTTCTGATTTGGAAGTTGTACAAAAAGAAATCGTAGGAAAAATGTATTACTATAAATATCCGATTGAAGGAGAAAAAGGAGAGTTTATCCACATTGCCACAACAAGACCGGAAACCATGTTCGGTGATACGGCGGTTGCAGTTTCAAAAGACAATGAAAAATTAAAACACCTTATCGGTAAAAATTGCATTTTACCGATTGTAAATCGTATAATTCCGATTGTAGCCGATGACCATGCAGACCCTGAAAAAGGAACCGGTGCGGTAAAAATAACCCCCGCTCATGACTTTAATGATTTTGAGGTCGGAAGGCGCCATAATTTGCCGATGATAAACATTTTAAACGAAGACGCAACCTTAAACGAAAACACTCCGTTTGAAGGTTTGGGTACACAAGAAGCTCGTCAAAAAACCATTGAAAAGCTTGAAGAACTCGGTTTGATGGAAAAAATTGAAGACCACCAGATGGTCATTCCTTATGGTGAGCGAACAGGTGTTGTAATTGAACCCTTAATGACCGATCAATGGTTTGTTGATGCCCCAAAATTGGCGATTGAGGCCTTAAGGGTTGTTGAAAACGGTCAAATGCAATTTGTTCCCAAGTCTTACGAAAAAACCTACTTTGAATGGATGCGCAACATTCAGCCGTGGTGTATATCTCGCCAACTTTGGTGGGGACACCAAATGCCGATATGGTATGGCCCCGATGGTACAATTTTCTGTGAAGAAATCGAACAACAGGCTCAAGCAAAAGCTGATGAGCATTATGGCAAAAAAGTTAAATTAACTCGTGAAACAGATGTGTTAGATACATGGTTTTCATCAGGATTATGGGCTTTTTCAACACTGGGCTGGCCTGATAAAACCGAATTTTTGGATACATTTTATCCTACCTCGGTTTTGGTTACCGGATTTGACATTATTTTCTTCTGGGTTGCTCGTATGATGATGATGAGTATGTACATGATGAAACGTGTACCGTTTAAAAAATGCTACATTCATGGTCTCGTAAGAGATGAACACGGACAGAAGATGAGCAAATCAAAGGGCAACACCGTTGACCCGATGGAAACAATAGAAACCTATGGTGCCGATGCTTTGCGCTTTTTTATGGCAGCGATGGAAACTCAAGGTCGAGATGTAAATTTATCTGATTCACGAATTGCCGGATACAGAAATTTTGCTACAAAATTGTGGAATGCCGCACGTTTTTGCGAAATGAACGAATGTAAATATGCCAAAGATTTTAATCCTTATGATGTTAAATCGGCCGTAAATAAGTGGATTGTAGAAAAAGCCAATCAGGCAACATCGGAAGTTACCAAAAACCTAAACGATTATCGTTTTTCAGATGCGGCCAATACGGTATATCAATTTGTTTGGGGAACATTCTGCGACTGGTACATTGAGCTTTCAAAACCAATTTTTTACGGTGAAGATGCTGAGCAAATTGCCGAAACCAGAGCAACCGCCGCTTGGGTTTTGGATAGAATCTTAATCATTTTGCACCCGTTTATGCCGTTTATCACAACCAAACTTTGGGATAATACCGAAAATCGTGAAGTTAAGTTAATACATGCAAAATGGCCTGAAATCAAATCTGCCGATGACGACACTCAACAAATTGATTGGGCGATTGATTTAATCAGCAATATCCGTTCAATGCGTGCAAGTATGAATTTGCCGGCAACTGCAAAGCTTGATGTATATCTCAAAGATATGTCACAAACAAGCATTTCATATCTGCCGCAAATGGAAAAAATTGTTTGTTCATTAGCTCGTTTGGAAAAAATTGAAGTTTTCGAAAACGGACAAGAAATCAGCAAAGATATGGTTCAAAGCGTGTTCAGAGAAGGCTTAATTTTAATTCCGTTAAAAGGGGTAGTAAATTTTGCCGCCGAAAGAGAGCGTTTAAACAAAGAACTTGACACCTTAAACCGCAATTTGCAAGGTTATGAACGCAAACTTTCAAATGCAAGCTTTGTTGAACGAGCCCCTGCAAATGTTGTGGCTGAAGAAAAGCGCCGTCAAGCCGAAGCATTGGAAAATAAGGCCAAAATTATTGAGGCTCTTAATCGAATTAAATACTTATAAAAAGGAGAAAACTGATGAAAAAAATATTGTTGTCAATCGTGATGGTATCGTTTTTATCTGCTTGTGCAGTTGACCCTTATACGGGAGAGAAAAAAGTTTCTAAAACTGCGTGGGGAACGGGTATCGGCACGGCCTTAGGAGCCGGTGTCGGCGCTCTTATCGGCGGTGAAAAAGGAGCTCTTATCGGAGCCGGTGTTGGCGCCGGAATGGGAGCGGCCACAGGGGGGTATATGGATATTCAAGCCTCCAAACTTCGTCAAGAATTACAAGGCACAGGTGTTCAGGTTGCAAGAGACGGTGAAAATATCCGCCTTATTATGCCCAACGCCATAACTTTTAACACTAATGAAGCAATTTTGAAATTTACCGCCAATCCGGTGTTGGATTCTGTTGCAAAAGTTGCCAAAGAATATGATAAAACATCTTTGCAGGTTATCGGATATACTGATAGCACAGGAAATGATGCCATCAATATTCCTTTGTCGCAAAAAAGAGCAATGGCTGTAAACGAATATTTGGTTTTAAGAGGTGTAAACCAAGCTCGTATCAATGCTTTCGGAATGGGCGCGCAAAACCCGATTGCAAGTAACGCAACTGCTCAAGGCAGAGAACAAAACCGCCGAGTTGAAATTTATTTGATAAATCAGGTAAAATAAGCTAAAAAGCCTCCCAATTGGGAGGCTTAAAAATAGTGATGCCGTAAAAAAATCTACTTTTCAAGTTGCATTATAAATCGTTTTTTGCAAAATTTAGAAAATTAATATTTTAACAAAATTATGAACATAAATTAAATATATTTTAATTAAGAAATGTTACTTTGTCTTAATATAATATAACAGAAAGTATAATTGATATGGATTTGTATTCAAAAGCGCAAAATCTTTTACAACTTCAGTATAAGAAAAATTTTGAAGTTGTGAAGGATAGTTTATACCATAAAAGTTATGTGAATGAGAAAATAAGGCATTCGTTACAAGTTGCCGGTGCAGGTAATGGAATTTTGCGTAATGAACCATATTTTCAAAATAAAACGGCTGAGTTTATTGAAATAACAAAAATTGCAATTTTGTTACATGATATTTTTCGCTTTAATGAGGTGAGATTTATGTACGAAAATAAGCCCCGTATTGATCATGGAACCAAAGGGGCTGAGTTTCTGGCACAAATTCCTGAATTTAATAATCCATTGATTTTATTACCGGTTAAACATCATGGACATATGATAGAAAAATTTTATGAAGATGAAGATTATACGTCAATTGATAATGAACAATTAAAAGATCAGATAGAACATATTATTTTTGCTGTCAGAGATGCTGATAAAATTGCCAATTGGCAAATTTTGACTAAAGAGTATGAAAATATGCGTCTTGTGTGGTTGCCTTATCCGAATGATAGAACCGAAAAACAAGGAATTATTTCGGATAATGTGTTGGAATCGTTTATAAATTGCGAAGTTGTTCCACACTCATATCTTAAAACCAATGCTGATTGTTTGGTTTCGGTTTTAGCTTGGCTATTTGATATTAATTATGCATATTCCATAAAATATGCTTTGCGTTTGAATATTTTCGTAGGATTTGAAAATATGATGAGTGATCTCAAAGTTGAGCAAAGTAAAATAGATTCTATAACTAATATTATTAAGAATTATGTAAATCGACGTTTTTTTGTAAGGATTAAGATAATGAAACATCAATTACTTTTTTTAAGTATGTTATTAGCGGGAACTACATTAAGTACTGTTACATATGCGGGAAATTATGATGGACAATTAGATGAAAATAAATTTAGTACATCAGCTAATGTAACATGGGAGAAAGTAGGTGAGGATCAAAAAAATGAAGTAGATGTTGTTGCAATTAAACTTCCAAATGAGCAAACTGAGTATTTTAAATATACGTATATTGGTTCTGCTTCAAGAGATGTTTATAAGAGTCAAAAAAACGATTTGTCAGGCATTATTAATGCTGATTTTATAGATGCAGTAGCTCTTCCTACAGCTCAGAATGAATATTATGGCGGTGCTATTTATAATGAAGCCTCGATTGATAGTATAACCGGTGATTTTATAAGAAATAATGCAAGCTCCAGTACCGGATGGATGGCTTATAAAGGAGGGGCGATATATAGCAAAGGAACTATCGGTGATATAGCAGGTGATTTTATTGCGAATTCTGTTGGTGCTTCGAGTAGCTATTCAGAAGCAGATGGCGGTGCTGTTTATAATGACTCAACTATGGGTAAAATTACAGGTAATTTTATTGGTAATTATGCGACTTCAAATAGTTCAACTAATGGTGGTGGTATTTATAATAATGGTATCTTAGGCGATATAACCGGCAATTTTTATGGAAACTATGCTAAGGGACCATATGCGTCATTTGGCGGAGGGATATACAACAAAAATACACTCAATAATATAACCGGAGACTTTGTTGGCAATTATGCAATAGCAACAGAGCAGTTT
>JAFTYO010000042.1 GCA_017464685.1 Alphaproteobacteria bacterium | reverse complement strand
TTAAAATCAAATCACCTTCAATAACAAAGCCTTTGGGCATATCATAAAGGTTATAGGTTTTACCATCTTGCTCGAACGGTAGATATTTTATACCTTTTATTTTTGCTTTTAATCTATTAAATGCCATCTGTTTATCCTTATCATCATATTATATAATGGGGCGGTTAATAAAATTATAAGTCTTATTATCCTTATCTTAACTCTTTTTATTGTTTTGTCAAACGTTGTTTATTTATGTGGGTATACAATTAAATCCGAACAGTTAGACTTAAACAGAAGGAGTTAAGTCTATGAAAAAGCGAGAAGAAATATATAAATCAATAATAAAAGAGAATTTGAGTATTCGTGTTGCAGCACGAATACTCAAAATTGCGCCAACGACAGCATATGATAGGATAAAAAAAATCAAAAAACAGGATAATTTAATACACGGAAATACAGGAAAAACGAATCGCAAGAGTCAAGCAAACAAGGGATAAATAATAGAGTTAGCGACAACGAAATATGCTGATTTCGGAATTAGTCACATTTGCGAATTACTTAAAGAACGAGAAGGACTGATAGTAAATTATGAGACACTTCGTCGTTGGCTTAATCGTTCTAAAAGCAAAAAAAAGACAAAACAGAGACAGCGTCGCCAACCAAGACCTAATTTTGGATATTTATTACAAATAGATGGTTCGTTTGATAAATGGTTTGGAGATAAAAAATCTATTTTTATTGCAGCTTGATTATCGAAAGAAAAAATACTTATATTCATCGTTGATAATTGGGTAAGTCCCATTAAAATATGCGAAATTATATTGATAGTTTTATTCATTTTATGCTTAAACATCGCCTTTGAGTAACCGGCAATGCCGCTAACAGAAAGTACACCGATTATAGCGAGTACTACCAACATTTCAACTATACTTCTTCCGGTTTCTTGCGCATAATGGCTCATCTGCTTGATGTTTTTATCCTCGTGTACCCATATTGTACACTTCGTCAAAAAACAACGGCACATCTGAGCCATTCTTCGTAAGAAACTTTTTATCATCGTGCTAAAAAACTCGAGACGGTTTACTCATATCTTAAGGCATTTATCGGGTTTAATAATGAGGCTTTATATGCCGGATAAAATCCGAAAAACAATCCCACAAGACCTGCAACCGTAAACGGCAACAAAACATAAAAAATTGACACCACCGCACTAAAGCTTGAAAATACCGAAATAAGCCAAGAGCCAATAAGACCGATAATTACCCCTATTAATCCGCCGATTAAGGACAATACCAAAGCTTCGGTTAAAAACTGCAATCTGATATCCCAACTTTTAGCTCCGATTGCCATTCTGATTCCAATTTCTCTTGTGCGTTCGGTAACCGAGACAAGCATAATGTTCATAATTCCGATACCGCCGACAATAAGTGAAATTGAGGCAATAGAGCCCAACAAAATCGTAAGAACTTTAGTGGAATTTTCCATCATTTCCATCATCTGTGTAAGGTTTCTGATAACAAAATCATCTTCTTTATTTGCACCCAAATTGTGTCTTTGGCGCAATAAAGCCCTGATTTCTTCTTGCGAAGTATATGTGCTTTTTGCATCAACAGCCTGCAACATAATCATTTTTACCATATCCGGAAACTCAATACCGGTGACTTTTTTTTGCGCCGTACTTAATGGGATATAAATGGTATCATCTTGGTCCATTCCGGGGCCGCTTTGCCCCCTGCTCTCGGTTACACCGATAACCGTAAACGGAATCCCCTTAACTCTGATTGTTCTTCCCAAAGGGTCTAAATCGCCAAACAATTCTTTTACAACCGTTGTTCCTAATATGGCAACTTTACCGGCATTTTTTATGTCTGTTTCGCTAAAATAACGACCATATGCCAAATCCCATTCTTTTATCTCAAAATATCTGTTATCGGTACCGGTAATTGAAGTTGACCAGTTGGCATTACCATACACAATCTGTCCGGCATCGCTTAAAACCGGAGCAGCAATTTTGATACTTGCAATCTTTTCTTCAATAGCATTACCGTCTGAGGCTTTCATTGTCGGCTGTGAGCCGTGCCCCATTCTTTGCCCGCCGGAAGTTGATGTACCCGAACGAATCATAATAAGGTTTGAGCCCATACTTTTCATTTCTTTTTGTATGGTAATCTGCGCCCCGTTTCCGATGGAAAGCATCACGATAACCGCCGCCACACCGATAATAATACCCAGACTGGTTAAAATTGAGCGCATTTTGTTGGCTTTTATGGCTCTGATTGCAATGTTAAATGTGGTTGATGTATCAATCATTTTTTAGAGCTCCTGTCCGAATGGATTTCGCCGTCAACAATTTTGATAACTCTTGAAGCATATTTTGCAATATCCTCCTCATGCGTTACCAAAATAATTGTTCGTTTCATATCTTGATTGAGCTTTGTAAACAAATCCATAATTTCAACACTCATCTTAGTATCCAAGTTTCCGGTCGGTTCATCGGCAAAAATAATCGGAGCATCGTTTACAACTGCTCTTGCAATGGCAACTCTTTGTTGCTGACCGCCTGAGAGTTGATTGGGCATATGATACATTCTTTCTTTTAAGCCCACTTTCTCCAAAGCCGATTCTGCCCGTTTTTTTCTTTCTTCGGCGCCAACTTTACCATAGACCATCGGAAGCTCTACATTTTCCAAAGCCGATGTTCTTGATAACAAGTTAAACCCCTGAAACACAAAGCCGATTTTTTCATTTCGGATTTGAGCAAGCTCATCGGTTGACAAACCTTCAACATTTTTCCCGTCAAGTAAATATTCTCCCGATGATGGCAAGTCCAGACAACCCAAAATATTCATCAATGTTGATTTACCTGAGCCTGATGGTCCCATAATAGCCACAAACTCACCTTCATTAATTTTTAAGCTAATGCCTTTTAATATCTCCAAATCAAACCCGTCAAGATGGTAGCTTTTATGTATGTCTTTTAATTCTATTAAAGCCATTGTTTAATTCCTAAATTAGCGAGGCATTCTTAAACGAGTATTTCTGGCTTCTTCATCACTTAATTTTTTTGAAACAATGATTTCATCGCCAAGTTTGAGCTCATCTGATATAACTTCGGTATTGTTATCGTCCGAAATACCTTCTTTAATAACAATTCTTTGGGGCTTACCCTCTTTTAACACCCAAATACCTTTTTCTTTATAGCGCTGATTTTCATCTAAATAAAACCGTAAAGCCGCATTGGGCACAATAACGGCATCATCTTTTTGTGCCGTAATAATTTCGACATTTGCAGTCATTCCGGGTTTTAGCAAAAGTTCTGAATTATCAATACCGATAATAACACTGTATGTTACCACATTTGAGGTTGTAACCGCCTGATTTCTGACTTGTTTTACTGTTCCCAAAAATGTTTCATCGGGAAAACTGTCAACATTGAAACGAACTGTCTGCCCAACTTTTACTTTGGCAATATCAGCCTCAACAACAGAGGCTTCAATTTCCATTTTGGTTAAATCTTCAGCCACCGAAAACAATTCAGGGGTTGAAAAACTTGCAGCAACTGTTTGCCCCACTTCCACCGATTTTGAAATTACAATTCCGTCAACCGGAGAAGTAATTTTGGTATATTTCAACTCAGTTTCAGCCGAATCCAATGATGCTTGAGCTTGTTTAACCTGTGCTTGTTGCAACTTCAGTTGCGCTACGGCATTGTCATAATCTCTTTGCGCCGATTCAAGTTCTTTTTCGGTTGAATATTTGGCATTTTTAAGCTTTAAGATTCTATCTAAGGTTTTTTTGTAATATACAATGTCATTTTCTTGCACATTTACTTGTGCTTTGGCAATTTCAAGAGCGGCTTGTCTTTGCGCAACAACAGCTTCAAAAACATCAGGGTCGATAAGTGCTAAAAGCTGATTTTGTTTAACTTCGGAATTAAAATCAACATAAATTTCCTTAATGGTTCCCGAAACCTGCGTGCCGATAATTACGGTTGATAACGGATTTATAACTCCCGATGCGGTAACGGTTTGACTGATTTTTCCGTTTTCAAGCTTTTTAGTTACAAATTCCGGTTTTTCATCTTTTGCTGTCAAAAAATAAATTCCCAACGCACAAACGACAACTACGGTTATAATTTTGATATATTTTTTCATTGTAAAACCTCTGATAAATTCTTTTCACATAAGATATAAACGAAAGTAATTTAAAAAAAGTTCAAAATCAAAGTTTTTTTCATTGAAATTTGCTTTTTTTTGAGTTACCATTATAGCTGATAACAAATTAATATTATATTTTTATGGATAAAAAAGAAAAACATGCGAAAGCAGAAGAATTTCGCGCCAGAATTAGTATGACCGCCCAGAGACAACAAGCTATCAATGAGCTTGCAGGAAAGAAAGAGTATTCGGAATCAGACAAGGTTCGCCTCAATGTTCTGTTTCAGAAAACATCTTACGCAGTAGGTTGTGAGAAAGAATATCGCCTGTTGATTGCAAGACTTAAAAATGACGATTCGCCTCTGGACACTAACAAAGTAACTTCATTTGAAGCCAAAATCTAGATATCACGCCGTGACGGTCTGATTTTTTGTCTCATTTATAAGGTTAAGAATCAAATAAAAGTCCCAGCCGTGAGGTTCGGACTTTTCGCTTTTTTAAATATTGTATTTTTTTTCGGCTCAGTCGAGGTTTACAAAAAACAGGAAGTTCCCGTACGCATAGCAGATTATTAACTTCTTCAACATGCATTGGAGATGTAGGGAAACATCTTTTTTGACCACAAAGGTACTCCGAAATATCGCCAAGAATTTCTGAAAAATTTCAAATCATCTCCCTAAAAAGTTCTATTGATTATCTTCCTTTTCTATCATTTTTTGGGGGCAATGTGCTCTCTTTAAATCTGTTTAAATTTAATTTTGAACAGTCCATTTTTGTTTTGAAATCATTTTCAAAATCTTCACGAGAATAACCTATTAAGTAACCTTCTTTGTCGGAAAATCTTCACATACATTCATCTCTTTGGGACACTCAGGATACATTTCCACATAGCGTTTAAAAATATTGCCGTCTACAATTTTGGTCCAACCTATACTGTCAGCGGTTGAAGCAATTTCAGGAAAATCCGTAATAGCTACAGCTTTTTGCATTTTAGCTAATTTGTGACTAAGCTCGTTATGGGGTACACCACCTTTATCACTGATTACCAAACTTTCATCACCTTAAATATCATAACCAGCAATTAAAATATTAGCTTTTGTTTTGTTCATTTGTTCAACACAATTTTCAACAATATTCGGGGTCAAAAAAACATCATCACTATCAAGCCCCATATAAATATCATTATCACCTATTTGAGATGCTACTATTTTGCTTAAACGTTCACTTGCTTTTCCACATCCCTCATTGTTTTGTTGCTCACCGGATACAACATCCATCTGAATACCTTTTTGTGCAAACATATTCTTGTATATATTAACCAAACTAAGAGTATTATCAGTTGATTTATCGCCATAAATAACAATATGGATATTTTTGTACTCTTGTTGCAATACGGATTTAAGAGATTTACTTACCGTATCACTTGAATTATGTGTACGCATACCGATAAAAACTTTTCTGTTTTTCATTAAATTACTCCTGCTTATACATTGTGTTGCTATACATAAGAGCCATATGTACAATAATTTTCATTATACAAAAATATACAAATTTCTTGAAAATAAAAATAATTTTGCTACAGTTTGTAAAGTATTTAATTCTAACTAATGGAGTATAAAATGACCAGAGTAATAACTTTGATGCCGGTGCGTTTAGCCGCAACTCGCTTACCAAACAAACCGCTTCTTAACATTAACGGCAAAACCCTCGTGCAAAGAGTGTACGAAAATGTACAAAAAGCCTTAGGTGATGTTTCTGACATTGCCATTGCCGCAGGTGACCAATTGATTGTTGATGAATGCAACAAATTTGGTGCAACAGCCATTTTGACAGACCCTGCTTTACCTAGCGGAACGGATAGAATTGCTGCAGCATTAAAGGTTTTAGACCCAAAAGGTGAAAAATATGATGTTGTGGTTGACTTTCAGGGTGATAACTTAAATGTAGACCCCAAAGTTTGTTTGCCTTTGGTTGAAATGGTACAAAGAACAAATTGCGACATTGCAACTTGCGGTATGGTAATTCAAAACGAAGAAGATAAAAACAACCCCAATGTTGTAAAAATTGTTATGGGTTTGGAAAAAGGCCAGACAGAAGCACCTTGCTTATATTTTACAAGAGCCACCGCTCCTTATACCAGAAATCCTGAAAAATGTGAAAATCAAGATTTGTATTATCATATCGGTATTTATGTATTTAAGGCTTCATCTTTGCAAAAAATGGTTTCACTTCCTACCAGTGTTTTGGAAAGAAGGGAAGCATTGGAGCAATTAAGAGCGCTTGAAAACGGTATGAGTGTCAGGGCATTGCTCATTGATAAAATTAAGCTCATTGATGAAGCTCCGGCTGATATCAACACAGAGGAAGATTTGCAAAACTCTTTGCCTTACATTAAATAATAATTGCAAAAAAATCCTGTTCGTACTACATTATACGAACAGGATAATTTTTATTTAGGATATTAAGATGAAAAAAATTTGTTTTTATATTTTGTGTTTGTTATTTGTTTTAAGTACGCATAATGTATGTGCGCAAACCGCTGACGGAGTAGATTCTTTTAAACAAGATAAAAATGCATGGCGCAGAAAAGAGGAAATTCAAAAAGAAACAAAAAAAGAAATTGTACAAAAAATTAAAGATACGGTATCCATACATGCTTTGAACAACATTACAGAATCTGAACAAATATTTTGTTATACAGTTGAAAAAGCTGCTAAAGACTATACCGGATATACTCTTGATGGTATGGCTATTACCGGATTTTGCGGTATGCTCGGACCAAAGGATAAAGACTTGTTTATCGGAGAACTTCTAGCCAAAGATGAAAGTACATCAAATGTGGTGGCAAAATGTATGATAGAACCCAAAGTAATGTTGCGCTTCGTTAAAGGGGTTGATTATACTGATATATTGTTATCATCTCCTTGTCATTCGTTCAGCATTTTTTATGGCGGTAAAGTTAAGTCTTTTAATGCTGAACCGACATCAAAAATTGTAGATGCATTTGTTACGGTTTATGATAAGCGAAAGGTTGATTTTGTTTCTCCTGCATTGTTAAATCAGGTAATGCCGATAGGTGTTGCACAAACACCGGAACAAAAAGCCATTTTGAAAGAAAAGCAAGGAAATGCACCTGTCAGAAAATGGGACACGCAAAAACCGACCGAATCGACACAAGAAAAAAGCACTGCAAAAAAAGGGTGGAACAAACTGAAAAAATAAAATTAAGCGGCATACAGCCGCTTAATTTTATACATAATATTGTTAAATTCGGCCATAAATATCTTCGAAACGAACAATGTCATTTTCATCTAAATTATCGCCTGTTTGAATTTCGATAAATTCCATATTTTCATCGGTATCATTTTCTATACGGTGTTTAGTTTCGACAGGAATATAGACCGATTGATCAGTTTTTTTGGTAACAATTTCATCGCCTAACGTAATTTTTGCCTCACCTTTAACAATTATCCAATGCTCACTTCTATGATGATGAAGTTGCAAAGAAAGTTGATTATGAGGGGTAACACAAATGCGTTTAACACAAAAGTTTGTATCTGCATCTAAAACCTCCCAAGTGCCCCAAGGACGAGTGTCTTTATCACCTCTTTTATATGTATTTGCCATTTTAATCTCCTAATAAATTAGATATCATTCAGCATAAACAATAGTATAAAAATAACAAGTATAAAATATTGGTTATCAAAAGGGGAAAATTTTTAGAATTAAAAAGAGAGGAAAAACCTCTCTCCTTTTTAGTAAATTTTAGTAAAATATGATGTTAATAATTAGTAATATTTCCAAGCAACAGAGTTTGCATTAGCTGATGTACATCCTTTAACAGCTGAGGCAACAGACATAGGTGTAGGATATTGTTTTCCTCCGGGGATAGCTGATGCTCCGTCTGCTCCATCAGTTGAACTTACTAAAAGATTATTTGCTGTCGTACCGGCGCCATTTTTTGCTCCATTAACTGCCATACCGATTAAACCTGAAGATTGACCCGAACCCCAATCACCGGTTGCAAGTGTTATGCAAGCTTCTTTTGAAAGTCCGTTGTATTCAATATAAAATGCACCTTTTAAATCTTTGCCTGTTGTAATGGTATCTGTCTCATCAGCTGCTCTTAATGGTGATGATTTTATAACAACATCTCCACCAAACGGGTTGGTAATGTTACATGTTGCATTTTCTCCGGTACTACAGGTATCATACATATCATCAGGAACAATGCCAAAATTTACGGCTTGAGCATTGTCTAATCCGGCATAGTTACCTTGAGAAGAAAACATTGTACGCAAATTTGCAATAAGCATAGACACTTGGTCTGTTGTTTTATTGATTTTAAATTTGTTCATAGCTTTTGAATAGCCGGCAATACCGCCAACCGATAAAACACCGATAATAGCAAGTACGCCAAGCATTTCTACCATTGAACGACCATTTTCAGTTGTATATTTCATAATTATCTTCCTTTTTTAAATAAGTTACTTAAATAAAAAAATCGCCCTTAACAAAAGAAGCGACTGGAAGCTAACAACTACAATAACGAAATAGCGCGGTATATTGACCGCAAGGTTTATTTTACCGCCTTCCAGTCATCTTTAAAATAACCGGTTGGCGTATAAATTTTAACGTCCCTATACTAAAGACGCGTTATCTGGGAATTGTTAGATTCCGAACAGTCAATTCGACTGTCTGATTGAAACGATAGTTCATCTGCAAAAAAATGTCAAGTCAGTTTTTTTAATTGTTTTTTATAAATTGTAGCAAATAAGTTAAGAATATGCTTGATGAAAACAAATATAAATAATATAACAGGAAACATAAGAGTACGTTTTTGAATATAAAAAGGGGAATTTTTTTGAACGCAGCAACTAAAGCAATGGCCATTTTACAAAAAATCCAACAAGATATCTCCGAGAACAAGGAAACCTCAGAGAAGTTAGAACATATCATGAGCCTCATTGCTCAAGGATTTGATGCCGATGCTTGTGCTTGTTATATTACCGTTGATGATACCTATCTTGAGCTCTTTTGTAAATATGGTTTTCAAGACGAATATAAAATAAATATTCGTTACGGTGAAACTATCATTGGACAAGTTGCTGATCAAAGACATTCTGTTTCTTACAACAATCCTTCGGAACATTTTAAATCTGCTATCGGATCACCTATGCTCAGATGGAATAAGGCTGCCGGTGTTATTGTTGTTTCAAGTAAATCAGAGCAGCAATTTACCGATGAAGATACGTCTATGCTTGAAACAATCGCCATGTTTCTTACTACATTTTTTTCAACAGAAGAAATAAGTGCATATAAGAAACAACTGATAAAATCTCGCGGGCTAAACCTAAAAGATCGCTTAAAAGGTATTGTCTTAAACAAAGGATTTGGTATCGGTTGTGCGGTGGTCCATAGGCGAAGACAAGCTTTGATGAAAATTTTTGCCGAAGACAAAAATGTAGAATTGGCACGTCTTGAAGATGCCAAAATTCGTATGAATAAAAGTCTTGATGAAAAGTTTAATTCTACACGTTTGGGTATTGGGGAACATACTGACATTTTGGAAACCTACCGAATGTTTGCTAACGATAAGGGATGGTATAAAAAAATATCAGATAACATTGAAAGCGGCTTAACCGCCGAAGCCGCAATTGAAAGAGCATACGAAGATATGTGGAACAGGTTATCAGCCAGCTCTGATTCTTATTTGCGTGAGCGTTTACTTGATTTAAGAGATGTGGCTGACAGGTTGCGTTTGTTTTTAAGCGGCGATGAAAATAGTAATAGTTTCAATTCTTCTGAAGATATAATAATTGTTGCCCAAACTATGGGACCGGCAGATTTGATGGATTATAATTATAAAAAAATCAGAGGTCTTATTATTGAAGACGGTACACCAACAATGCATGTAGCCATTGTGGCAAAAGCTTTAAATATTCCGGTAATTGCAAAAATAAGAGGTGTTTTTAAAGATGTTAAAGATGGGGAATTGTTAGGAATTGATGGGCAAGAAGGCTATGTCTACATCAATCCGACCGATGATATCAAGGAAAAATTCAAATCCAAACAAAAAGATATGGCTATTGTCTTAGAGCAACTTGAAAAACTCAAAAAATATGCCAATAAGACCATTGATGGAGTTAGAATAAAATTAAATATCAATATCGGTCTTGATTTTGATATGGATTATTTGGAATCTACAAAATGTGACGGGATAGGACTTTATCGTACCGAAATTGCCTTTATGTCATCTGATAAAATGCCTGATGTAAATGAGCAAATTTCTTTTTATAAAAAGCTTATTGATAAAGCACAAAACAAAAGTGTAGTGTTTAGAAGTCTTGATGTCGGTTCAGATAAACTGCTTCCGTATTGGAGTAATATGAATGAAGATAATCCGGCAATCGGGTGGCGTTCAATTCGCATAACCCTTGATAGGAGAGCAATTTTACGCAAACAAATGAAAGCATTTTTAAGAGCTGCTGCCGGTAAAGAATTAAAAGTGATGTTTCCGATGATAGCGAGTTTGGAAGAGTTTTTAGATGCCAAAGAAACTCTAATGCTTGAATATGAAAAAGAAAAAAGAAAAAATCAGGCTATACCTAAATCGGTAAAAGTAGGTTTGATGATTGAAGTGCCATCAGTTGTATTTCAGCTTGATGAAATTTTGAAGCATGCCGACTTTATATCAGTAGGCACCAATGATTTGGCACAATTTATATTTGCTTGTGACAGAGGAAATCCGCGTATAACTGACAGATACGATGTATTATCGGCACCATTTTTGAGAGTGTTAAGAGAAATTGTTAAAAAAGCCGACAAAGCAGGTGTTCCTTGCTCTGTTTGTGGAGAAATGGCCAGTAATCCGATTGAAGCCATGACTTTAATCGGACTGGGTTATAGACAATTATCCGTTGCCGGCTCTGCATATTCAAATATCAAGCTGATGGTGCGTTCGTTAAACGTTCAGGATATTTCCGATTATGTACAGATTTTGTTAAAATCACCTAAACGAACATTGCGTCCTCAATTATTATCCTATGCGTTTGACCACGCTATTGCAATTTAAGAAAAAATATGTTTTAATAACAAAAATTAAAAAATAAAGGATATATCAAGTGGAACAAGATAATCAAATAACAGAACAAAATCCCCAAGAACCTGCTACTGTGGGAATGTTCTTAAAATATACAAGACAAAATCAAAAAAAATCGATCGAAAACGTATCTAAAGCTTTGTGTATCAGAAAAATTTATATCAAAGCCATCGAAGAAAGCGATTTTAACGAATTACCGCCAGTTCCGTACGGCATCGGTTTTATTCGTTCATATGCCGATTATTTAGGCTTGAATGCTGAGCGTATTGTTCAATGTTACAAAGAAGAATCCATGCCTCGGAAAAATGATAACGTATCTAAGCCGATTGTAAAAAAACATACTGCTCTGACTATGCCTGATTTTAAGCAAATTTTAGTAGGGATATGTTTGGTTCTGGTTTTATATTTTTTAGTTCTTGCATTCGGATATGATTATTTCAAAACAAAATCTGATATTATTGATGATAATTTAATGGGAGAATCGCTTAACACTTCGGTTGAGCAATCAGATGGACCTGTCCACAACAGTGATACTTTAGTTGAAGAACAAGTTACATTGGCTGTAGAACAAGAAGATACGGTTGTGATGATTGAAGAAAATTATGTTGATCCCGAAGTCGAATCGCAAATCGAATCTGTGATTGAAACTGAACCGACAGCCGAATCTATTATTGAAACAAATCTCAAGCCGGTAGAACAAAAAAACAAAATTGTTGTGAAGTTTAATGGCGAATCGTGGTTTGAAGTAAAAGATGACAGACAAGTTTATATCAGCGGAATTTATCAAAAAGGTTTTGAATATGAAATTCCCGATGTCCCGAATTTGATTTTTTCGGTTGGAAGATATTTCAATGTTGATGTTTTTATCAATGATAAGCTTGTCAAAGTTGCCGGCCCGAAAAAGCAAACTAACATCAAACTCGATGAGTTTTTAAATCATTAGCAAAAAATTAAAAAAGCAAAAAATGGCTTGAGAAACCTGAGCCATTTTTTCAAGCGTTTAAAAAAATGTATAAAAGAGGTAAAAATGGCAAAATTACAAAGTGTACGAGGAACATATGATTTGTATGGTATGGCAAAGAAAAAAGCTCAAAAAGTGATATCAACGGCATCTGATGTGGTTGAAAAATATGGTTTTGAAGAAATCGAAACCCAGATTTTTGAATTTACCGAAGTGTTTTCCCGAAACTTAGGTGATACATCTGACATTGTAACCAAAGAAATGTACACATTCCAAGACCGAGGCGGTGAAAGTTTAACCCTTCGTCCCGAGGGTACGGCCGGTGTTGTTCGCTCATTTATATCCGAGGGTATGCAACAAAATTTACCGGTAAAATTATATTATTCCGGTCCGATGTTCAGATATGAGCGTCCGCAAAAAGGTCGTCAACGTCAATTTACTCAATTTGGTGTTGAAATGCTCGGAGTTGAAACTCCGCAAGCTGATATTGAAGTTATAGCTATGGCTTATGAGTTTTTAGAAAAGTTGGGCTTAAACGGGACGGTAACCGTTGAAATAAACTCTTTGGGCGATAAAGAAAGCCGTGATTCTTATCGTGAAAAATTGGTGGCCTATTTGAGAGAAAATTTTGATAAACTCTCGGAAGACAGTAAAAATCGTTTAGAAAAAAATCCTTTGCGAGTGCTAGATTCTAAAGAAGAATGCGACAAAGAGGTTGTTGCTAATGCACCGTTATATGCCGATAGCTTAAATGAATATTCGGCAAACTTTTTTGCAAGTGTGTTAAGAGGTCTTGATCTGTTGGGAATTAAATATCGTGTAAACAATCGTCTTGTGCGTGGTTTGGACTATTATTCTCATACGGTTTTTGAACTTGTAACTGACAAATTGGGTGCACAAGGAACGGTTTTGGCCGGTGGCAGATATGATGGTTTAGTTGCACAGATGGGAGGTGCCGATGTTGCCGGTATCGGTTGGGCCTGTGGTGTTGAAAGGTTGTCAATGCTTTTGGAAAAAGAGCTTGAACAATCTCGCCCGATTGCCGTAATTGAGGTTGGTGAAGATGTAAAAGATTGTGCACTTCAGGTTGCTTATAACTTAAGAAAAGCCGGTTTTAAGGTTGAACACGCATATAGCGGAAACTTAAAAAAACGTATGATAAAAGCCAACAAAGCCAATGCTTACAAAGCCGTTATTATCGGCTCTGACGAGTTAGCATCAGGCAAAGTAACGCTTAAAGATTTAGATTTAGGTGAGCAAAAATTGGTTGAGCTTAAAAAATTGATTGAGGAAATTTAAGATGAATTTAGAGGAAAAACTTTCAAATGTTGTTCGTCGTCACGAAGAAATTGAGGCTTTATTGTCATCAAACATTTCACCTGACGAGATGGTAAAACTCAACAAAGAGCTTTCAGTGTTAAATCCGATTGTTGAGGCTATCAAAGAATATCAAAAAAATGTAGCAAACTTTAATGATGCCAAAGAGCTGATGGAAGATGCCTCTTTAGACAAAGAAATGCGTGATATGGCTCAAATGGAATTTTATGATTTGAAAGAAAAGCTTCCGACAATGGAAAAAGAAATCAAAATTTTATTGCTGCCAAAATCTGAAGATGACGAAAAAAATGCTATTTTAGAGGTTAGAGCCGGTACAGGTGGTGATGAAGCCGCTTTGTTTGCGGCCGTATTGTTTGAAATGTATCAAAGATATAGCCAAAAACAAGGTTGGCGCTTTGAAGTGATTGATGCCAATGAAAACGGCATTGGCGGATATAAAGAAGCAACTGCAAAAATTACCGGTACTGATGTTTTTGCAAAACTGAAATTTGAATCGGGAGCACATCGTGTACAACGAGTTCCGGTAACCGAATCGCAAGGCCGAGTTCACACATCGGCGGCTACCGTTGCCGTATTGCCAGAAATTGAAGAAGTTGATTTATATATCAACCCAACAGATTTAAAAATTGATGTTTACAGAGCATCAGGTGCCGGAGGACAACATGTTAACAGGACAGAATCGGCTGTGCGCATTACACACATTCCGACCGGTGTGGTTGTTCAATGCCAAGATGATCGTTCACAATTTAAGAATAAAGAAAAGGCAATGAATCACTTAAGAGCAAAACTTTATGATATGCAAAAAGAAAGCATTGACGCTAACTATTCCGAGGCAAGAAAACTGCAAATCGGAAGCGGTGACAGAAGTGAACGCATAAGAACTTATAACTACCCACAAGGAAGAGTAACCGACCACAGAATTAATTTGACACTGTATAAACTTGATGATGTGGTTTGCGGGGAGTGTTTAGATGAAATTATCGATGCTTTGGTAACAGAAGACCAAGCACAGCGCTTGGCTGAAATGGAATAATTTAAGGGAGCTTTACGCTCCCTTTTTTATTAGTAGGTGACTGTTACAGTAAATGAACCGACATATTCATCTGCTTTAACATCTGCCGGAATAGTAAGAGCGCCGCCTATAACACCCTGCACACGATAGGGAATAAGTGTGACATCAAGTGAACCTTTACTACCTTTTAGAGTGACCGATGTTTCTGTTAAATTATCAAGTCCGTTTGGAGCACTAGCATTATAACAATATGCAACAACAGCATCTGATATAGACACAATATGATTTTTATCAAAATCAGCAGCGACATCCTTATCAATTGTAACAACCGTGGGTTCTGTTCTGCCCGATTTTACAACAATGGTACCGAACTCTAAAGGGTCACAATCAAAAGTACCTGCCACTTCAATTGTTGCTTTTGCGGTAACTTCTGCATAATCGGTTGTTGCGTTTGCAGATGTTGTCATCGTCAAAGCTGCGGCAGATAAAAGAAAATATTTTCTCATAATTTTAATTCCTTTATATAAAAATTAAGTTTAAGTACATTTGAAAGGTCAAAAACTCACCTCTCAGGTCGTATCTTAAACCGTTTTTTTTTTTTGCAAGTAAAAAGAGTCTTAATGTGGATTTAAATCAAATTTGAGGTAGTAGGATGTTGACAAATAGTAGTTTATTTGTTATCGTCACATAAACTAAAATTTTTATATATGGAAGCAATTATTAAACTTTTGATTGTAGTAGCCTTGATGTTCTTAGGCTGTGTACTTGGCACTTTGTGTGGTGCGTTTACAGGTTGGTTTGTCGGGTTATTTTTTGGGAAAACCATTTTGAATTTTCTCGCGGCCCTCGGTATTACCGGCTTTAAGATGTGGCAAGTTGGTGCCGTGTTGGGATTTGTGGGTGGATTCTTCAGAAATTCCGTATCGGTTAAGAACTGACTTGATTATTAAAAAAGGCTCTCAAATGAGAGCCTTTTAAGTTTTTCTAAGCAGATTTTTTGGTTGATTTTTTAGCAGGCTTTTTTTCTTGCTTTTTATCTTCATCAAAAGAATAAAGTTCTTCAACCGAAACAACTTTTTCATCAAGCTTTACTTGACCTAAAACATAATCAACAATTTTTTCTTCAAAAACCGGAGCTTTTAAGGCTTCAACTGCTTCTTTATTTTTCAAGTAGTAGTCAAACACGGCTTTTTCTTGTCCGGGATACTTTTTAGCTTCATTAACGATAGCATTGTTGATATCTTCCGGAGTGATGTTGAGCTTTGCGTTTAAGCCGACTTCAGAAAGCAATAAACCGAGTTTTACTCTGCGAGCGGCAATTTCTTTGTACTCTGCAAGCAATTCTTTTTCATCTTTTGATTTTTCATATTCATCAAGTTGATTATATTTTTTAGCTTGTTCATATTGCTTAACGATACCTTCATATTCAGCCTCAACCAATTTTGACGGAACATCAAAGCTGTATTCTTTATCCAACACATCTAACAATGCTCTTTTCAACTTCATTTTTGATGCGTTTTCATAATCACCTTTAATACGCTCAACAACTTTTGTACGCAAAGCATCTAAATTTTCTTCGCCCAAAGATTTTGCAAATTCATCATTAATTTCAACCTCAACAGGTTCTTTGATTTGTTTAATTTCAACTGCAAATACAGCAGCTTTTCCGGCTAAATCTTTTGCGTGATAGTTTTCAGGGAATGTAACATTTACATCAACTTTATCACCTTTGTTTTTACCGACAAGTTGGTCCTCAAAACCGGGAATAAATGAGTTTGAACCAAGCTCTAAAGGATAGTCAGAGCCTTTACCGCCGTTAAATTCAACACCGTCAACAGAACCTGTAAAATCAATTACGGCAATATCGCCTTTTTTGGTCGGACGATTTTCACTGATTTCAACAGTTTCTTTTCTGGTTTGAGCAACATATTTAATGGCTTTTTCAACTTCTTCGGCAGGAACTTCAGAGGTGAGTTTTTCTAAGGTAATTTTTGAAAAATCACCAACTGTGATTTCAGGTAAAACTTCAACAATAACTTCAAATTCAATATCTTTACCATCACTAAAAGAAGTGAGTTTTATATCAGGCATAACAGCCGGACGAAGTTTGTTTTCTTTGATGATTTCTTCGGTACTGTTTTTAAGCATATCATCTAAAACTTCACCCAAAACGGAAGTACGATATTTTTGTTTTAACATTACAATCGGGGCTTTTCCGGCACGAAAGCCGGCAATTTTTGTGTTTTTCGCAATGTGTTCAATTTTGGTGTTAACTTCTTTTTCGAAATCGGCAGCTGATATAACAGCCTTAAATTCTCTGGTTAAACCATTTGATTTGTTTTCAGTTACTTTCATTGATTTTCTCTTATCCTTCAAATCATCTTAAAAAGATGGTGCGAGCGGAGGGACTTGAACCCTCACGTCTTTCGACACCAGATCCTAAGTCTGGCGTGTCTGCCAATTCCACCACGCTCGCGGGTTAATTCTTAAATTAGCTTATTGCATACTACTCAAAAAAAAAATTAAATCAAGAAAATAATAAAACCTATTGCATATTTTAAAAAAAAATATAGTATGCGGAACATAGATTAAATACTTCAAGAGAGAAAAAATGCCTGAAAATATACCAAATCCAAGAAAAACCTTTGCCATAATTTCACACCCTGATGCCGGTAAAACCACATTAACCGAAAAATTATTATTATTCGGAGGTGCTATTACACAAGCCGGAGCCGTTAAAGCCAGAGGAGAAAATCGTCGAGCTCATTCTGACTGGATGAAAGTTGAGCAGGAAAGAGGAATTTCGGTTGCATCATCGGTGATGACTTTTGAATATAAAGATATAACCTTTAATCTGCTTGATACCCCAGGTCACGAAGATTTTTCCGAAGATACATATCGTGTATTAACTGCAGTCGATTCAGCCATTATGGTTTTGGATTCGGCAAAAGGTATTGAAACTCAAACCAAAAAACTGTTTGAAGTGTGTCGTTTGCGCAACATTCCCATTTTGACATTTATCAATAAACTTGACAGAGAAGGTTTGGATACCTTTGTTTTGCTTGATGATATTGAAAAGACATTAGCTCTTGATGTTACACCTGCCAGTTGGCCGATTGGCTCCGGTAAAGATTTTATGGGTTGCTATGATATTATCAATGATAAACTGATTTTGCTAAATAAAACCGGTGATAAATCGCAAATAAATGCCGTTGTTGAAACTTGTCAAGGCTTAGATGATAAAAAATTAGATGAACTGTTGCCGTCACACTTGGTGCAAAAACTGCGCGAAGAAGTGGAAATGGTGAAAGAAGTATGTCCTAAATTTGATTTGGATTTGTATCTTTCGGGCTCGCTGACACCAGTGTTTTTCGGAAGTGCCATCAATAACTTTGGTGTAAGAGAAGTTTTGGAAGGTTTACATCAAATGGCTCCAAATCCTCGTCCTCAACCATCTCTTGAGAGAGAAGTAAGGGCAGATGAAAATAAAGTAACGGGGTTCGTGTTTAAAATTCAGGCCAATATGGATCCGAAACATCGCGACAGAATTGCTTTTATGCGTATTTGCTCAGGGCATTTTAAAAGAGGTATGGGTTTGTTGCAGGTCAGGAGTGGAAAACAAATTAAGGTACCGACACCGGTGATGTTCTTGGCTCAGGAACGAGAACTTGCCGAAGATGCTTTTGCCGGTGACATTATCGGTATTCCTAACCACGGTCAGCTCAGAATCGGCGATACTTTAACCGAGGGCGAAAAACTTCACTTTACCGGAATTCCGAGCTTTGCACCCGAAATGTTAAAATCGGTCAGAGCCTTAGACCCTCTAAAATCAAAACATCTTGGCAATGCTTTAGAGCAAATTGCTGAAGAAGGCGGGGCAAGTGTATTCAAACCAATTGTTGGCTCTGAATGGATTGTCGGTGTGGTCGGAGCTTTGCAATTTGAAGTTATGGCAGACAGAATAAGGACCGAGTTTAATATTCCGGTGATTTTTGAACCTACCCAATATTATACGGCCAGATGGATAGAATGTGACGATAAAGTCTGCTTGCAAAAATTTATCGATTCTTCAATTGCTAACATTGCCGATGACCACGATGGAGCAAAAGTGTTCTTGGCACGCAATGCATGGCACTTAGGCAAAGTTGCTGAGGATTTCCCAAAAATTGTATTAAGAAAAACCAGAGAACAGGTTTTTTAAGATGAGATTAAAAAACACCGTTGTTGTAAAACAGCGGTGTTTTTTTTGATATAAAACATAATTTATGAATTTAAGATTGCAAAAATTTCATCTTTAGATTTTGCTTTGCGCAATTTTTCACAAGTTTCATCATTTTTTAACACCCTCGATAAGGTTGCCAAAGCAGTTAAATGGTCGGCTCCGTCGGTTTCAGGTGAAACCAGCATAAAAACCAAATCAACCGGCTTGTTATCAACGGCATCAAAATCTATCGCAGACGACAATCGGGCAAAAATAGCTTTTACTGATTTTGCCCCGCTAACTCTTGCATGCGGAAAAGCTGTTCCTCGGCCATATCCGGTGGAACCTAAATTTTCACGTTCCATAATGGCCTCGATCAAAGTTCTTTCATCAATTTGCGCAATACCGGAAGCCTTTGAAGAAAGTTCTTGCAAAAACTGCCTTTTATTGCTCGCATTTACTTCGGCAAAAATGGCATCTGTCGATAAAATGTCTGAAATTTTCATAAATTTAATCCTATAAAATTAGTTGTCAGCTTTGGGCTCTACCCAACCGATATTACCGTCTTTACGACGATATACCATACTGATGTGGTTGTTTGCACTGTTTCTGAACATCAATGCACATTCGTTCATTAAGTCCATATGCATAACAGCCTGACTTACCGTACAAACCGGAATATTTGCATCTGTTTCGGCAATGGTTAATGGTGCATCAACATCAACATCAAGCTCTTCTTCTGTTTCATGAAGAGGAAGCACTGCCTGATATGCAAGCTCTGCCAAACCTAGTTTCCCTTTGTGGTCATTTAATTTATTCTTATTACGGCGCAATCTGGTTGCAATATGTTCATTAGCATTATCAAAAGCAGAATATGGATCGGCAGCTGTACCGGAACCCTTCAAAATCATATTTTTAGCAGGACGTACGGTAACTTCAACACTGAAATCTTCACCTTCCTTAGAAAATGCAACTATTGAACTGATAGGTGCATTAAAATATTTATTTACTGAGTTTTCAATTGCTTCTTCGACATGCTTACGTAATCTGTCACCGATATCAACTTGTTTTCCTGTCAATGTAATTTTCATAATATTTCCTCATCACTTATAATTAATACCTCAATAGAATTACATTCTATTCTAGATTATCAAATATATCAACCAAATTTTACCTAAAAGTTAATAAAGTATGAGTTTATGATAAAAAAATCCCCTGACTTTGTATGTCAGAGGATCTTTTTTAAAACATTAGTGCATCGGAGCTCTCTCAACTTCTTTACCTATTTCATCCTGACGTATATAAGCGTCTTTACATTTTTTTCCTACACATCTGCGCAATATGGTAGCGCCTCTGCCTTCAGTCAGACCTCTTACATTCATTGATGGGACATAAACTTCCTTAACCGTCAACTTAAATGTTGAATAAGCAACATTTCCGGTATCATCAGAGATATATAATTTGATACGATACACTCCTCCTTTGCTAGGCAAGGCCACACCGCTAAATGTTTTGGTCTGAGAGTCATATTTAAGCCATTTGGGCAAAGCATTATCATCGGTTAAACCTGCTTTGGTTGTAATAACGCCTGTCCAACCCAAAGGTTTAAAAGCATCATCTTCAATTTTTACATTGATGCGTTCACCGGTTTCTACCGTAACATCAGGTAATCTGATTTGGGCAGTTACATTTACAGGAGGACGTTTAGTTGGTACATTTAATAAATATGGACGATTATCCGGTACCAAATCACCATCTCCCCATTTATTCAAATTGTTATTTAAATACAGAGCGATGTTAGATGGCTTTTCCCCTAACATATAATAAGGTACCGAATCGAGACCAATTGTAGCATATAAATTACCCAGTGCATCTTGTACATCCACATAAGATAAAAATGCTTTTACTTCATCTTCAATGGCACGAGCAGCCTCTAATTGGCTTTTTTCATTTTGTTCACCTTCCACAAAAGTAAAGTCTTCAGCAATATTTTCCGACGTATTTGCAATTTCCATATTGATTTGATAATCTTCAGTTGAAGCCATATACTGAGCCCATGCAACATGTACCTGAGTCAATATCAATGACGTCATGCGTTGACGACGCAGATTATCTAATGCTGTAATATCAGCAGATTTAGCCGCTCTGATAAGTTGCATACCAATATTACCGGCTTGTCTTGACCATTGCTTATAATATTGAGAATCGTTTACATATCTATTCTGATATTCATGTCTAAAATCTTGAATGATAAGTTCTTTATCATTTGTTGAAATTAAATCATAAACTCTAAGTTCCGGACGATTTGACAAAGCAAGCCATTCAAGTTGGCTTAAACTTGCCCTGATTTCAGGTAACTCAAAATTGCCATATTGTGAACCGACAAGTTTAAATTCGGTTGAAGGATGAAACCCCATCAATGCTGCCAACCTGCTTTTGGCGGTTTCCAAATCACGTTTTAAAGATGCTAAATTTTTGATTGATTCCATATATTTTCTTTTTTTGATTAAATCTTCCCTTGATGTAGCTTCGCCAAGTGTAGCTAATTCTTTAGCAGATGCATTCATCTCATCAACTTCCAAGGTCATATATTCATTCATCTGATCAATAACAGGAATAAGCCTTTGAGCGGTAAGAGCTTTCCAATATAAAAGCCTTGCTTCTTGCAAGATATTATGAGTCACCTTACGACTGCGCTCAATGGCTACATTGGCCTTAAATGAGGGATCACTGTTTTGATAATAAACACCGGACATATCCAAAATATTCCAAGCAACTTTCAAATCAGGACTTAATTGTGATGAATTGTTAGTGTTTACATAACCTGCACTGGCTAAGATATCTTGCATATCGGCATAAGAAGAATTTCCTGCTTTAAGCAGATTTTCTTCATAAGCAATCATCCGGCCTGTATAATTATATTTTAAAGCAAGAGCCATTGCCATATACATATCTATCGGGCGCTTAATTTTACGCGGAGTATTTGTGTACATATTTTGCATATCTGCATCAATACGAATTGCTCTGTCCCAATCTGCATAGTATGCTTGAGATGTTTGTTTGTCATATGTAACTTCATTATCATAAGTTTGACAAGAAGATAAGGCTAACAGACTTGCCGCAAAACAAAAAATTTTCTTCATTTTTATATCCTTAACACGTGTTATATAAAATACTTTTACATTATTTTTAAAAAAATAACAGTATTTAATTGATTTTATACTACTTTGTTGTATAAAATAATACATAAATGTAAAATTGAGGTTAATATTAGAAGATGATTGAAATTTTTCATACACTTTTTAAATACAAAGAAAAGGAAAGCCCTGATCAAATAGGTGCTTATCCTGAAAAAGTTCACGTTGAGGCTTTTCCTGAACGAAGATATTTGTGGACATCAAGGCTATTGGTAATGTTTTCGGTATTAAGCATTTGTTTTAATATGATGCTTGCCAGTACCATTTATTTAATGTTGCCTCAGCTTAGTGTTTATCCCACATTTTACAGTATTAATGACTATTTTTCACAAATAGAAGTTGTGCAAAAAAGCGAAGTTGTCTTTCCTGTAAGTGATTTAATTACGGAAAAATATATAGATGAATATTTAAATTTAAGATTTTCTATTGTCGGTAATGTTCGTGATATGAAAAGACGTTGGGCTGCAGGATCGGCATTTTATTGGTATCAAACTCCTGATGTGTATGCTCAGTTTATAGCCACCGATTTGGTATCAGCAATGACACAATATCAAAAGAAAAAATTGCAACGTTATATAGAAGTGCAGTGGATACGTCCTTTGTCAAGAGGTCTATGGTATGCTCAATTTAAGTCTTACGACTTTTTACCGGATAAAGAAAAGCCCGTTGTAACTTATTGGCGAGCCACAATGCGAGTTATGTACGCTAACTTAAAGTTTAATGATCGGTCAAAACGTATGCTCAATCCTTATGGATTTTTAGTGTCAAATTTCTCCTTGGCGTATCACGGTGCCGAAGGCGGTGTAGAATCGTATATGGAAACGGCTCGTAAACGCTCTAAGGGAAATTAGCCGACAAATACACAAGAAAACAATATGGCAAAAAAATGCATAATGGTACCAGTAAGTACAAACCCGTGCCAGATTGCATGTGTATATTTTTTACTTTTCCAAATGTAAAAAACTACACCTACGGTATAAAAAGCTCCGCCTAAAATCAAAAATACAATCGCAATTTTAGGCATTATGGAAAACAATGTGTTAGATGCAACCACAACCAACCAACCCATAATCAGATATAAACCAATTGACCAGAGTTTTTTCCCATTTGACGGCAAACATATCTTTAATATTGTGCCGATAATGGCCAATCCCCATATAATACCAAACATCGTCCAACCTAACGTCCCTCTCATAACAACCAACAAAAACGGGGTGTATGTGCCGGCAATTAGATAATATATAGCAATATGGTCAAATTTTTTAAATATTTTTTTTGCTCTTTCAAAAGGTATTGCGTGATATAAGGTAGAAGCCGAATACATCAGCAACATCGAAAAACCGAAAATTGCGGTTGAAACAATGCTGTATACATTACCGAATACAGCAGATAATGTTACCAATACACTCAAAACGGCAATACTTAAAAATATGCCTATTCCATGAATGATACTGCTGATAATTTCTTCTTTTAAGCTATAAGATAAACAATTTTGATTTTTCATACATATTCTCCAATATTTTTTTAATAGTTTAGAATAAAAAAACATTTTATGTAAAGATTTTTTTATTTAAAAAAGAATTTAGCATATTATCTTTTACCATCAAGGAGGAATGAGCCATGAAACAAAAAAGAATAAAAAAGAGTAAAAACTATCCCGATTTTCATATCTTGGGGATTGATGACGATACAATAATTGATCTTCAAAATGGTGGACTTGATGATATAGAGTCTTTTAATTGCAGTATGTATAACTTTGGCGATATGGACGATTTACCCGATAGCGATAAGCAAATGATATCATCTGATAAAATCTGCAAAGAATATAAAAATAATTAAAAACTGCTTTAAGAGAAATTCGAAGTATGCGCAAACGCAATAAAAAGCCCTGTTATTACAGGGCTTTTATCAAATTTCCACTTCAATGTCAGGATATACAGATTTCCATTCTTCGACAATAATCCCTATACCAACATTAATATTTTGGTTTTCATAATATTTCACCTGAGTTGACGATGTCGTCATATACTCAGATTCTCCGCTTTTTAACTGAACCTTGTATTTAACCGACCAAACTTGATGATTTATATCAACAATCGTTTCATCAGCTAACTTTTCAACCTCAGTGTCTTCAAGTATTTTAGCGGAAATTTCCGGCACAGGCATCAGATGTTCATCTGACCCGACTTTGTAGTAAGCTCTTTCCTGCAGATAATAACATGGAATTCTCAATCCATTGTTATCAAGAATAACTTGATATTTTATTGTTTCA
This sequence comes from Alphaproteobacteria bacterium, assembly GCA_017464685.1. Classification (GTDB taxonomy): domain Bacteria; phylum Pseudomonadota; class Alphaproteobacteria; order RF32; family CAG-239; genus JAFTYO01. The sequence continues at coordinate 11,246 of JAFTYO010000042.1, read as the reverse complement.
TACCTAAATCGGCTGTCTTCTCTGGAGGATACAATTTTGTCTTTCTTGACATCCGCTACAATAAAATTTCCTTTTTCTGAAAAATTACTTGTCAGAACCGAAATTTTATCGGTATGAACTCTTGTAGTCGGACTGAGCTTTGCCGTAATTGTAAATCCATTTATTTCTGCTTTGCTGTAAACGGCATCTTCTGTTATTTCATAACCCAGATCCTTTACATCATCAGCAGTCATAAATTGTACACCTACACAACTCATCATCACAACAGTGGTTGTAATGAGAAAAAGAATTTGTTTAATTTTCATAATTATTGAGATTAAAAATTGATTACTGTCAGATAGTGTATATTTATTTTTTTGTTTCGTCAATAAAAAAGTACTCTAAACGAGTACTTAAAATCATTTCTTTTTTATTGCCATAACGATATACACAACCGCAAACAATAACCACAATCCGGACAGTACAACTCCTATAACTTGCATTGCACAAAATTGAGGATGCATTAACAATGTTCCTGTTAGTATAATTACAGATGCCAAGAGCATTGTTATTGCTACAATAATCCTCAGAAATTTGCCATCAAGATCGAAGATCTTATTTAAGTCTTCAAAAGTTTTGGCATTGTCCAGTTTATAGGCTCTTATCATAAAAAAGATAAATTCAACAAGCGCACACAAAGCTACGCAAATTAAGGCTACACAATTAATAATTTCAAGAGTTTTCATAATTGTAAAATTATAGAATAATTAATATTTAGCGAAACTGTATCATAAAAAGAAAAATAGTGCAATATAGATTCGTACAAATCTGCGAGTCGATGATTAAAAATTTTATTTGTAAACCAAATTAAGCCCGAAAAAGCAATTTTTGGAAAAATTATATAAAAATTTACAAGTTTTGTCATTTTTTACTTGCTTTTGCCAAAAAAATGTGTTTTAATCAGAATTACAGTATTAATAATTTAAAAATTTTTTTGTATGAAGAAATCGAATAAAAATGTGGCAGCTCTTGAAAATGTCAATCTGCTTACTTTGACCGCAAAGGTTAATGAATATATCACTAAGAACGACCTCGAGCCAACCGAAGATAAGGTCAGACTCGTAAAGATGACACTTCGTCACCATGTTCACCACTTTCCAAAGGACATACCGTTCATTGCGGCAGTCAGGAAGTGCGGAGAAAGTCAGGTGGTTTTTTCAATCAAGCGCACAAAGTATGCTGTGATTGAAGATATAGACATCAGCTCAGAGACCAATGTCAGCAAGGAGTTCACAATCAGTGGTGTGAGGTATGTGCAGTCAGATACAATCAACGGGTATCCTCGGTACAAACCGATAATCAAATAGCGCTATGAGGAAAATTATGAATCGGGTTGTGGCTGCAGCAGCTGCAATCTTGGGCTTGGGTATCATCGCAGTAAAAACTGCGCCGCAGAATCACCGTCCGCTTGGTGAAAAGCCGCCTCCACAGACCGCTATAGTCCTTAAAGATGAGGCTATGGAGGAGCTTGAAAAAGCAAATAGGCTTAACAAACAGCCCAAAAAACACTAAACTACTAACCAACACCCTCGAGATTCCAAATCCGAGGGTGTTTTTTATTCAAATATACGCATATTATAAGCTTAAAAGCAATAATCGTATCTCAACAAACAGCTAATGCAATTTATTTCTTATTTAAGGCCTTATATTCAAACCACTTAGCGATTTTTAAAAATCTGAAATAAGCATACGATGTTGCCATCCAGAATCCGCAAGTGCCATATATACAATAACGGCGCATAAAATAGTAAAACAAAAATTGACGAGGAAACTCGGTATATAAACGAAGTCTTGTATATTTTTTATTTTTTCCTATGGCGACTTTTACCAATTCATCGGTATACATATTAAGCTTAAACCACAACTGTGTAAGAGCAACATACGAATAGTGATGAATTTTTTTCTTTAATTGGCAAACTGCACAACCCTCATTTAACACCACTCTGTCATGAGTTAAATCATCGGGCATATTGGCTTTTTTTCGATTATACAAACGCACCTGATTATAACTTCTTGCAAGCAGACGAGGTTTTTTATCCCCTAGTAACATATCACATATTTTTACCTTATAGGCATCGGCTTGAGGATTTTTTTTGATTTGCTTAATTTCTTCAATCAACTCATCAGATAAAACCTCATCAGCATCTAAAGAAATGACCCAATCATTTGCACATTTATTCTGGGCAAAATTTTTCTGAGATGAAATATTTTTCCACTTATGAAAAATAAATTTCGCCTTAAATTTTGAAGCGATTTTTTCGGTTTTATCGGTACTACCGCTATCAACAATCACAATTTCATCAGCAATTTTTGATACGGCTTTTAAGGTTTTTTCCAAACGCAATTCTTCATTTAAGGTAACCAAATATGCAGAAATTTTTATCATTTTTTATCCTTATAAAACAAAAAAGCCCGGCTTAAATCCGGACTTTTATAAACCATAAAACTAAAAATCAGTCAAAACCTGAGCAGTTTCACGAGCATTATCCATATTTAACATGGCAATTTTGTTGTAACCGTTATCAACATGTAAAACTTCTCCGGTGATAGCAACACCTAAAGGTGACAACAAAGACAAAGCGGCGGCGCCGACTTCTTCTTGAGTAACATTGCGCAACAAAGGAGCATTTAATTCGTTCCAACGCAAAATTTTTCTGAAATCACCAATGCCGGATGCGGCTAATGTCTTAATCGGACCGGCAGAAATTGCATTAACTCTGACACCTTGTTTACCCATATCAACAGCAGCATAACGTACTGAAGCTTCCAAAGCGGCTTTAGCAACACCCATAATATTGTAGTTGGGTAAAACTCTCTCGGCACCTAAATATGATAAAGTAACAATTGAGCCGCCTTCGTTCATGATTTTAGATGCACAGCGACAAGTTTCAATGAACGAATAGCAAGAAATGTGCATGGTGTTCAAAAAGTTATCCAAAGTTGTGTCAATGGTGCGTCCCTTCAATTGGTCTTTATCCGAAAACGCAATTGCATGAACAACAAAATCTATTTTCCCCCATTTTTGGCCGAGTTCTTCAAAACAGGCTTCCACAGAGGCCGAATCGGTAACATCACATTTAATGAGCATCGGCTCATTATCAAGTTGTTCACAAAGCGGCAAAACTCTTTTTTCCAAAGCTTCATTTTGATATGAAACGGCAATTTGTGCACCTTGTGTATTTAATGCTTTAGCAATTCCCCAAGCGATGGAGCGGTCATTTGCCAAGCCCATAATAAGACCTTTTTTACCTGCCATTAACGGAGTAACTGTATTCATATTATATTTCCTTTGCGTTTTATAAAAAATTAATATAAGCTGTTTTAATAATAGGTTTTTAGCCAATTTGATTTGATTTGTAAACAATTTTTTGCGGATTTATGGAATGTATGGGAAAACTAAACTTTTAGAATATATGGAAATTACAAGAAAATTTCTTTATTTTTTGGTAAAAAGAGCACAAAACGACACGGTTTTAAGAGTGGCATCATCACTAAGTTATACCTCATTGATTGCTCTTGTGCCTTTACTTGCCATTGCATTGGCAATTTTTTCGGCATTTCCGGTGTTTTCCGAAGTCAGACAACAGGCTCAAAATTTTATAATCAATAATGTTGTACCGGATATCGGAGCCGATATAAGCATTTATTTTAACGAATTTATCAATGCAACCGCTAAACTTACGACAATCGGCGTTATCGGTATTGCGTTGACGGCAATTTTATTGTTATCAACCATCGAAAACAGTTTTAATTTTATCTTTAAGGTCAATAAGCCTCGCCGAATTACGACCAAAATTACTTTGTATTGGACAGTTATTACTTTGGGACCTCTGCTATTGGGAACGGCTTTTTCCTTAAAAAGTTATGCTAATTTTGTACTAAATTCCGTGCCTGAGTTTCAGGTATTTTTGGGCTCGATTTTGCCTTTTGTGTTAACTTGGCTTGTTCTGTCCGGTGTTTATATATTTGTGCCAAATAAAAAAGTCGGCATATTAAATGCTTTATTAGGGGCTTTGGTGGCAATGTTTTTATTTTGGGTATTAAAAAACGGCTTTGCTTTCTTTATGCTCAAAAATAATGTATATAAAACATTATATGGTGCGGTAGCGGTTGTACCTCTAATGCTGATTTGGATGTATCTGTATTGGGCAGCCGTTATCTTTGGTGCAGTGGTTACGGCTGCCGTGCAGGAATATAGGGAACTTGACCGCAGAAACTTAAATAAAATTATTGTCGGAGGAAAACCAAGCAAAAAATAAAAAAAGTTCTTGCAATCAGAACAAAAACAGAACATATTATATGAATAAAAACAACAAATTTTAAGAAAGAGAGTTAAATATGGAAAAAGATAAAGCATTAGATGCGGCGCTTAGTCAAATTGAAAGAGCATTCGGTAAGGGCTCAATTATGCGCCTTGGGCAAAATACCAACATTGATATTGAGGCCATTTCAACCGGTTCATTAGGTATTGACATTGCTCTTGGAATCGGCGGACTGCCTAAAGGTCGTATTATTGAAATTTACGGTCCTGAAAGTTCGGGTAAAACCACTTTGGCTTTAAGTGTAATTGCGCAAGCTCAGAAAAAAGGCGGAACTTGTGCTTTTATTGATGCTGAGCATGCTTTAGACCCGTCTTATGCTAAAAAAATCGGAGTTGATATTGATAATTTGCTGATTTCACAACCCGATGCCGGTGAACAGGCTTTGGAAATTGCCGATACATTGGTGCGTTCGGGGGCTATTGATGTGTTGGTTGTTGACTCGGTGGCTGCTCTTGTTCCTAAGGCAGAGCTTGAGGGAGAAATGGGAGATTCTCATATGGGTTTACAAGCAAGATTGATGAGTCAAGCTTTGCGTAAACTCACTTCTACCGTATCTCGCTCAAATACACTGATTATCTTTATCAACCAAATTCGTATGAAAATCGGTGTAATGTTCGGCAACCCCGAAACCACAACCGGCGGTAATGCGTTAAAGTTTTATGCTTCTGTTCGTATGGATATCAGACGAATCGGCGCTATTAAAGACAAAGAAGATGTTATCGGCTCACAAACCAGAGTTAAAATTGTTAAAAACAAAGTTGCTCCTCCATTTAAAACCGTTGATTTTGACATTATGTACGGTGAGGGAATTTCCAAAACCGGTGAGTTGATTGATTTGGGTGTTAAAGCCGGAATCGTTGATAAATCGGGTGCTTGGTTTTCATATAATGGTGATAAACTCGGACAGGGTCGTGAAAATGCCAAAATCTTTTTAAGGGATAATCCTGATGTGGCAGCAGAAATTGAAAACAAAATAAGAGCTGATGCCGGTCATCTAACCACCGAAATGATGGGCGATGATGAACCTTTGATGGAAGAATAATCTGTGGCTTTTTTATACAAAACCCCGCCTTTGAAATATAAGACGGGGTTTGTTATGAAAAATTAGTAGGTGTAACTAACCGTAAATGAACCTGTGTATGTATCAGCTTTTACACCAGCCGGAATTTCCAAAGTAAAATCACTAAAGTAAAACATCCATGTTTCCATCTGTCCTTCATCATATGCCGACAAGCCTGTTAAGGTTAATGGGGTATCGGAAGTTGTGCCCTTTAAGGTTACAGATGATGGGAATGAAATATTTTCAATATTTCCCATTGCCTGCTGAGTTGTCACACAAGATATAGTGAAACCCTCTGTTTCCGGTACAGATAAGACACCTTCAGTAAAAGTTCCATCGTTATAAACATATGATTTTGGATTATGTGCTTTAACAACAATATTACCATAATCTAAATAATCACATATCATTGTATTGGCAACCTCAATGGTAGCTTTTGCGGTAACTTCGGCATAGTCGGTGGTTGCGTTTGCTGTGCCTGAAATCATCAAAGCCACAGCACCTAAAAGAAAATATTTTCTCATAATTTTAATTCCTTTACAAAAATTAAGTTTAAGTACATTTGAAAGATGCAAAAATTTACCTTCCAAGTCACATCATAAACCGTTTTTTTTTTTTGCAATTTATACGAGTCTTCTTTGTGGATATTTAGCTATTTATGATGTGTATCTTTCAATATCGTCATTTCTGCGCCTGAGCGCTAGCGAAGATTAAACGCCGGAATCAAGCAACTGTATGACTATATTGAGAAAAGCAATAGAAATGAAAATCAAAATAGTCTCATCTTATCCAAAAGGTATTTTTTACATTTGCGATGATGGAGATTGCACTTATAAATTCAGTGATATAACTGTGGAAACAATTTACGAAATTTGCGATATCATCAAAAATGCGGAAAATTCTGATGCTATCACATATTTTAAGTTCATGTAACGTAATCAAATACCATTAAAATATTTCTTTTTTGATTTTACTTATTAGCTTATAAAAGCCTAAACTTACTTCCTTTAAAAACCCAAAACTGCCTGATTTTTTTAATCAGGCAGTTTAACGTTTAAGTATTATTCAAATTTGCCGTGACAATGTTTGAATTTTTTTCCGCTTCCGCAAGGACACAAATCATTTCTTGCCACCTTACCCCAAGATTTCGAGCCGTTGGCATCTTCTTCATCATCTGTGGTTTTACTTGCGCTTATCTCTTGCATTTTGATATTTTGTTGTTTTTCCTGAGCCTTTTTAACCGCCTGTTCTGCATTGTTTTGAATCACCGTACGGCAAACAACAACCGTGGTCTTTTCTTTTAATGCTTCCAACAAGCCTGAAAACATATTAAATGCTTCTTTTTTATACTCATTAAGCGGGTCTTTTTGACCATAGGCTCTCAGCACAATGGTATGACGCATCAAATCAAGTGTTGCGATATGTTCTTTCCAAAGTTGGTCTAACACTTGCAACAAGATACTTTTTTCAACCATTTTGACAATTTCATCCGGAACATTTCTGTTCTTTTCTTCCAAACGATTTTCAACTTCATCTAAGATTTTTTGCGTCAAATCCTGACTGTCAATATTGGGCTCATTTACCCAATTTGTAATCGGTAACACAAAGCCGGTAACTTTCGCAATTTCCTGTTGCAGTTCATTTTTGAGCCATTCTTCTTTTGCACTGCCGTAAGGAGCATAAGCCTCAATAATGGAGCACAAATATTCTTGACGAATATCTTTGATGGTATCTGATACATCGTTCGTTTCCATCAGTTCTTTGCGTTGAGCATAAATAACTTTGCGTTGTTCGTTCATCACATTGTCATATTTTAACAAATTTTTACGAATGTCAAAGTTGCGCTCCTCAACTTTTTGTTGAGCTTTTTCAAGAGCCTTGCTTATCCACGGGTGAATAAGCGCTTCACCTTCGGGAAGTCCTAATTTATGCAATACGGCTGACATTCTTTCAGAACCGAATATACGCATTAAATCATCTTCCAAAGATAAGAAAAACTTGGAAGTACCGGGGTCACCCTGACGACCGGAACGACCACGCAATTGGTTATCAATACGGCGACTTTCGTGACGTTCTGTACCCAAAATGTACAAACCGCCGGCTTCCAAAACTTTTTGCTTGTCTGCATCAATCTCGGCTTTGAGTTTGGCTTTAATTTCCGCAACTTGTTCCTCGGTTTCCTCACCTGTTAAAACAGACTTTAACTTCATATCCAAGTTACCGCCAAGCTGAATGTCCGTTCCTCGTCCTGCCATATTGGTTGCAATGGTAACGGCACCTGGGATACCGGCTTGAGCCACAATATAAGCTTCTCTTTCGTGGTGGCGAGCATTTAAGACTTCAAATTTTACTTTTGCATCGGCTTTGCTTAACAAATCTGCCACTGTTTCAGATTTTTCAACAGAGGTAGTACCTACCAAAACCGGCTGACCTCTTTTATGACAGTCCAAAATTGTATCAATTATGGCTTTATATTTTTCTTTTTCAGTACGATAAATTACATCGTGTTCATCAATTCTGGCAACCGGTTTATTGGTCGGAATTTCAACACAAGACAACCCGTAAATATCGCAAAATTCGGCTTCTTCGGTCATTGCTGTACCAGTCATACCGGCCAGTTTGGGATAAATTCTGAAATAGTTTTGGAATGTAATTGATGCCAATGTTTGGTTTTCAGACTGAATATTTACATGTTCTTTGGCTTCCAAAGCCTGATGTAAACCGTCACTATAACGACGACCTTCCATGATACGACCGGTAAATTCATCAACAATAACAACCTTACCGTCCTTTACTATATAATCCACATCACGAGTAAACATTTTGTGCGCACGCAATGCTTGGTTTACATGATGCACTAAGTTTACATTACCGATATCATACAAACCGCCGTCCGTAATTAAACCGACTTCCTTCAGCAATTGCTCAACATGAGTCATACCCGCTTCGGTTAAGGTAATGGTTTTGGCTTTTTCATCTTTGTCATAATCAGTAACCGTCAAATGCGGAATTATTTTGTTTACACTGATATATCTTTCCGAAGAATCTTCAGCTGCACCCGAAATAATGAGCGGAGTTCTGGCTTCATCAATCAAAATCGAGTCCACTTCATCGACAATGGCATAGTTAAACTCTCTTTGTACCCTGTCTTCAAGATTAAACTTCATATTATCACGTAAATAGTCAAAACCAAGTTCATTATTGGTACCGTAAATAATGTCGCTGGCATATGCAATTCTTCGTTCATTGTCATCTTTGCCGTGTACAATATAATCAACCGTTAAGCCCAAAAAACGATAAACCTGCCCCATCCACTCGGCATCTCGTTTTGCCAAATAGTCATTTACGGTAACGATGTGTACACCTTTGCCTTCAAGTGCATTTAAATATGCGGCCAATGTGGCAACAAGTGTTTTACCCTCACCGGTTTTCATCTCGGATATCATACCTTTGTGCAAAACAATACCGCCGACCATCTGCACATCATAGTGTCTTTGTCCCAAAGTTCTTTTTGCCGCTTCACGAACAGTCGCAAAAGCTTCAGGCAAAAGCTCATCCAAAGTTTCCCCTTGTTTGATACGATTTCTGAATTCATCGGTTTTTGCTTTGAGCTCATCATCACTGAGTTTTACAAAATCAGGTTCCAGAGCATTAATTTTTTCAACGATTTTGAATTGTTTTTTTACAAATCTTTCATTGGCACTGCCAAAAAGTGTACGAGCAATTTTATTTAACATAGACCTTACCTTATTTTATTACAATATGTTACATTTAGTGTTTAATCAATCTCTTGTCAATAGTATCTACCAAAGTTATAAACCTATATTAAAAAATACTTTGAATTTTATGAAAAAAAGTTTATATATAAAACCAGTATGTTTTTAATTTTGGAGAAAATATTATGAAAAAATATCTTTTAGCGGCTTCGGCCATTGTAGTTGTGGCGGCAGCAGTTGCATATTCTTTTAGAGTTAATGCCGAAAAAAACGAGGGTGTTGCCGCTCGTGTAAACGGTGAAGTTATCAGCGTAGAAGAAATCAGAAAAGGCTATACTGACAATCCGCAAATTGCTGCTCAGTTACCTTTCGATCAATTTTATGCTAAAGCAGTTGACATCTATATTAATGGCAAATTAATGTATCAAGCTGCAAGTAAAGCTGATATTCAAGATACTCCTGAATATAAAGCACAACTTAAAACAGCTCAAGAAGATTTGGCTCGTAAAGTTTACATTGACAGTGTAATTGCTCAAAAGGTAACCGATGAAGCTATTAAACAAGCTTATGAAAATGAATATTTGAAAGAATTTGAGAGCAAAAAAGAAGTCAAAGCTAAACACATTTTAGTTCCTGATGAAAAAACCGCAAAAGAAGTTATCAGAAAGTTAAACAAAGGCGGTGATTTTGAGAAGTTAGCAAAAGAAAATTCAATGGACCAAACCGTTGACTTGGGATATTTTACTGCTGAAATTATGGTACCTGAATTTTCAAATGCGGCTTTTGCAATGAAAAAAGGTACTTACAGCAAAACTCCGGTTAAAACTCAGTTCGGTTATCATGTGATTTTTGTTGAAGATTTTCGTGATTCTACACCTCTTGAGTTAAAAGAAGTTGAACCGCAAATCAGAAATATGTTGTCTCAACAAGCAGTTGCCGAAACTTTTGACAACTTGTATAAAACCGGTGAAATTGTTAAATACGATTTAGACGGCAAAGAAATTCCGATGCCGAAAACAGAAACAAAATAATATCTGTTGTTATAAAAAGCCCTCACAAAAAATGTGAGGGTGTTTTTTTATTAAATTTTTAAAATCAAATCACCGATGATTTGTTTTATTTTCTTACCTCAAAGATGACTAAATATCCACAAAGAAGACTCGTATAAATTGCAAAAAAAAAAAACGGTTTATGATGAGCTCAAAATATATTTTAAGGGAGTTAGTTTGATGAGAAAAGTTTGTGAGCTCGGTCGTTCTATTCTTCCAAAGAGTAGTGCAGATGAGAAAGAGTTTTTGAGCGCCGTGTACAAAAAGGGTACACAAGCGAAAAAACACCGATTAGATGTGGCACAATTTGGAAGAAGTATGGTAGAAATGCTAGGAGTGTTGGCTATTATTGGAGTCTTGAGCGTAGGTGGTATTGCCGGATATTCCAAAGCGATGTTAAAATATAAGTTAAACAAACAATCTGAGCAATTACATACTGTAATGAATGCTATTTCTCGTTATTACAATAAGTTACATATTATTGATGATTCCACAGCAGGAGGACAAACTTATCTTATACCATATTTAAGAGGGTTAAATGAGATTCCCGATGAAATGTACATTAAAAACAATGATAATCAAATAAAAGATGTTTTTGGAAATCAGTATACCATTTATAGTCACGATACGGGATATATCGGTATGTTAATAAATTTTAATCATAGTGATTATTCTGTGGAAACATGTAAAAATATGCACCTCACCGTAAAAACATTTATGCACGATGTAGCAAAAACCATGATGAGAATAGATGGAACTTATACACAAGAGATTTGCGGAACTAAAGAATGTACTGTCGGTTTAAAATGTTATAAAGATATAACACTTAATGATATTGATAACGCTTGTCGAAACTGTATACCTGATAAAGAATGTATATATTATGTTATGTGGAGATAACACTTTTACTTCTTAATGAAAAACCCCTCTGAATTTCATTTCAGAGGGGTTTTGATATTGCTTAGGTTATTGTTAATAAATCTTATTTCAAGATTTTAGAAACAACACCGGCGCCAACTGTTCTACCACCTTCACGGATAGCAAAACGCAAGCCTTCGTT
>JAFTYO010000041.1 GCA_017464685.1 Alphaproteobacteria bacterium | reverse complement strand
TAGACGCCGGTATCTATTCCGAACTAAAGTTCGGGCACCGGTATGATGGTGTTGGAGGCCACACCGCCACATCATTTTTGATTTAAATCTACAAACAGACTCTTTTTACTTGCAAAAAAAAAAAACGGTTTATGATGAGCTCAAAATATATTAAAAGTTAAGTCCCCGTTTTGCGAGGACTTAAAGGTTACAAAATTTCGATATCTCCGGCAGCTATTCTTCCTCTATCATCATAGGTTTCATAACTTACTTTTTGGCCATCAAACAGTTTTTTGATACCTTTTTCTTCCAATTTAGTAACATGAACAAAAATATCTTTACCGCCTGTTTCAGGCTGAATGAATCCGTATCCTTTTTTGCTGTTAAACCATTTTACAGTTCCAGTAGACATTAGCTATCCTTTCATAGTGTTAAGTTTGAATTAAATTTTTTTGTAGACTGATAGGCTGTCTACTTATAGTCACATCGGCGATAATATATCAAAAAATCCAAAAGTCAACATAAAAAATACAACTTTTAAAATAAATACAACTTAAAGTTGCGCATTAAATAAGGCCAATTTGTTTTCGATATATTTAATTCGGTTTGGGAATTTTTTGTTATCACGAATATAAGAGGACAAAATTGCAACAATATCATTTTTATATTGAGGCATATTAAGCGCAATTATATACAAATAGTGAGCAGATGCTTCAAAAATTTCGTTTTTATCATTAAACAGTTGGTAACCGATTAAGACATAAGGAGGTGTATAAGTTTGTTCAAATTGATTTTGTGAATTAAAAAAATCTTGCCTTTGGATAGCAACTGCAATTTTAGGGGTAATATTTTCAGTGGGTTGTTTTCCGATAAGAGATCTGAAAAATTCTGAAATAAAGAAGTTGGCATTTTTAAACATATTTGACTCCACAAAGATATATTTAATATATAGTAATAGATTTTTTATAAAAAAGATATTAAAAAATATTGACTTTAGCCACAAAAAGTCGTAACTTTCGAGAAAATATATATTGCTTGATCGTCTAATGGTAGGACAGCGGACTCTGACTCCGTTAATCTTGGTTCGAATCCAGGTCAAGCAGCCAAACTGTACAGGGTTCTCACAACACGTCGAGAGCCCTTTATTTTTGTAATAAATAAAGAATCTCTTTTTTTAGAAAAAAATACTTGACAAAAAAACGGGGGGGTAAAATGGAAGTACAAGAAGCGATGCTTTGTATTATGATAATAACTTTTAAAAAAGGAGAATTGAAATGAGTAATGATAATTTACATTTTATTTTAGGGACACTATATAAAAGCGATATGAGTGATGCTATCGGAGCACATTTAGATAAAGGGAATATTTCATATGATTTTTTTAACAATTATATGTTTGAGGAGGCTCACAAAAAACATGACTCAGCAGTTTTATTTAATAGCAAGGATCCAAATATTTCAGATCCTTATTTAAACGCATTAATTGATGAAATCATCCAAAGTGGCAAAACACCTGTATTGGTTGGTGTAAAACACAATATTGAGCTTCCTAAAGAAGTACGTGAAATTGAACAAAATACATATGAATATTCATATGATGAAGAATCTGCAATACACCAAGTTCTTGAAATGACAGGTCTTAAGCTTGATAAAGAAATTTTGTATGAAACTGCTTTTGAAGATACTAAGGCTAGATTGGGTTTAGATGAAGAATTACCTATTCATCAAGAAAAACATCCTTTAGATAATGGACATACACTGATATTAGAAAGAAAAATAAGTGATAAATGTGATTTTCCTTGGGGTATAAATGGCGAATTACTTAATGATATGAGTAAAATACCAGTAACAAATACAGAATATACAACATATAGATCTGGCTTTGTTCAGGATAAAAAAGGCAATAAAGTACAGTTGTTCCCTAATGAAGAGGATTTGGAACGGGGCGCGATGTGTTTTATAGTTAATGTCGAAGGTAATAAAATAAGTAAATTTGGTATTAAAGACGGTATTGTCTGTGCCGCATCAATAGCTACTGCAAATAAAGACGGACACATCATAATTGATGAAAAACAAACAACAAAATCAAGATATAGGGATAGTCCACCGACATATACGGAAAGTAAATTAATTGATGGGTTTGGCACTAAAGTATCTTCTCACGGTGGAGATAGGGTTGTTACTCAATACAAAAATGGTAAAGCTGATTCTGTTTTTCATTACAACTATTCGAATGAATTAGATGATATACAAGTTTTGAAAGATGGGGAAAAATATAAAGAAGCGATTTTTAAGGAAGGAAGTATATCTTGCGTAAAATATTTTACCAAAGATGGAAACGATACAGCTATTTCATATAGGCACTACGATGATAATGGTAATATTAAGCAAGAATGTTTAAGTTTTAGGCTGTTTGACGATGATATAAAAAGAACAAGTCCTAAAGGGGGGCGTAGAGAATATTATATTTTTGAGCAAGGTAAATTGCATCATGGCTATGTCCTTAAACCATCCGGTTATTTTAGCAGTGACAAAATAGAAATTGATAAACATAGTATACAATTTATAAAAAAGAGGGCAGAAAAATATCCTTCGCTTTCAGATGAAAGGGCATATTTTGCACCATATATAAAAATGGCAAATCAGAATTTGTTGACAATAGATCGTCAGCGAGAATAATATCTGTTGAGTCTTTAACTTACTTATAATGCAATAGTAATATAAAAAAACAGTCTATAAAAGGGCTGTTTTTTTAATCAAGAAAAGGGTATGTTTTAATAAAATGATAAACTAAAAAAATATTGATAAATTTGATTAAACGAGTCACAATATACCATATATAAAAATTATGTCATAAGTCTTTCTCTAACATAACGGAGTTGCTCCTTAATAGCCACAACTTCTTTTCGATGTTGCCCCAAAAGTTCGAAGATTGTACACTGCGTGCAGCCAAAGAAAAGCCTCCCGATAGGGAGGTTTTAACTTTTAACTTCTTTTTTAATGTAAAGGTTAAAATATTTTATGATATTTTAATGGTATGTAACAGGTTAGTCATTCCGGCTTTACCGAACGGATATCCGGCGGTAACAATAATTAAATCACCCAATTTGCCGTAACCATTATCTTTTACATATTTTGTGGCATTATCTTCAATACGTTCAAAACTTTCGAACACTTCTTGGTTTACATAGCAGTGCACACCCCAAACGATACCCAATCTTCTGGCAACTTTAACACTTGGAGTGATTGCTACAATCGGCACATCGGGGCGTTCTTTTGCCATTGAAAAGGTGGTATAGCCCGATGCACTGTATGTCACAATTGCAGCAACATTCGGTAATACTTGCGAAAGCTCATTGGCAGCATAAGTAATACCCATAGTTTCTGATTTATAAAATTCTTTTTCATCTTCACTCATACAAATAAAGAAACTGTCATCTTGTTCAACTTGTTCGATGATATTATGCATCATCTTAACCGTGCGTTCGGGATATTTGCCGATTGCGGTTTCGGCTGACAACATAACGGTATCCGCACCTTCATAAACAGCAGTTGCCACATCGGAAACTTCGGCTCGGGTAGGAGTCGGATTTTCAATCATAGATTCTAACATCTGAGTTGCAACAACAACCGGCTTGGCATATTTGCGACAAACAGATAAAATGCGTTTTTGTAATACCGGAACGGTATAAAGTGGGCATTCAACTCCTAAATCGCCTCTTGCAACCATAACACCGTCTGAAAGTTTTATAATTTCTTCCAAATCATCAATTGCACTCGGTTTTTCAAGTTTTGACATAACAAGAGCCTTATCTCCGACTATGCTTTTTATCTCAATTACATCTTCAATTTTTTGCACAAAGGACAAACTTATCCAATCAATTCCCAATTCAAGTGCAAAATCCAAATCTTTGCGGTCTTTTTCGGTTAAGGCCGAAATCGGCAATGTAATGTTAGGTAAATTTACACCTTTGTGGTCTGAAAGTATTCCGCCAATTAAAACTTTTGTTACAGCTCTTGTCGGTTCAACTGATATAACTTCAAGTGATACATTTCCATCATTTAAAAGCAAGATATCTTTAGGTTTGATGGCATCAAAAATTTCTTTGTGTGGAAGGTTTACTCTGGTCTCATCGCCTAAGGTATCGTCTAAATCCAGAACAAATGTTGAACCTGCTTTTATCAGAGTTTTGCCGTTTTTAAAAAGTCCGACTCGCAATTTCGGGCCCTGAAGGTCGGCAACAATGGTAATATGTCTGTTTTTCGATTCGGATATTTTTCTTAATATATTGTATCGTTCCTGATGCTCCTGATGAGTTCCGTGCGAAAAGTTAAAACGGAAAGCATCAACACCGGCATCAATCAGTTTTTCCAGCATTTGAGGGCTTGATGAGGCCGGTCCGACGGTGGCTAAAATTTTGGTGTGTGTATTAACAGGCATAATTACTCCTTACAAATTTTCTAACTTATTTTCTTATATAACAAAATTTATTACTTGTAAAATATAATCAAGTTTGATACTTTCTTAAACACCAAAAAAATTAAAATATGATTTAAAAGGAGATAAAAAATGACAGAAGTTGGTGGTATTGCCACAGACAGATTGCGCTCACTTATTGAACGTATTGAAAAACTTGAAGAAGATAAAAGAGAAGTTTCTACAGATATCAGAGAAGTGTATGCCGAGGCTAAAAGCGCCGGTTTTGACGTAAAAACCATGAAAGCTATTATCAAGCTTCGCAAAATGGAACAAGCAGATAGAGAAGAAGAAGATTTCTTGCTTGAAACTTATAAAAAAGCACTTGATATGTAGTGTTAAAAAAACCGCCAAAAGGCGGTTTTTTTTAAGAATTATCTTCCAAATATAAATTACTTTTTTTATAATTATTGATTGCGTATCTGGTAACAACACCGATAATAGCCGCAACCGGTACAGCAATCATCAGTCCCAAAAATCCGAGCAAGACACCTCCCGAGAGCAAAGCAAACATAACCCATACAGGATGAAGTCCTATATTATCTCCAACCAGTTTCGGGGTTAAAAAGTTTCCTTCTACAAATTGACCAATTACAAAAATAGCAATAACTTCAATAACTTTGGTTATATTACCAAACTGAGCCATCGCTAAAATTATGCTGATTAAGAATCCGGAGATACTGCCTACATATGGTATAAAAGAAATAAGTCCGGCTAAAAATCCTATCAATAAACCAAGTTCTATACCGATCAAATGTAAACCAATGGAATAGTATGCACCTAAAATGATACAAACACTGAGTTGTCCTCTGATAAAACCTGATAAAGCTCTGTCAATTAGTTTACATTGTTCTCTTATAGAGTTTTTAGATTTTCGGGGCAATAAATTATCAACTTTTTTCACAAAAGTATCCCAATCTCTTAACATATAAAAAGCTACAACAGGTGTAATGAGTAAAAGAGATAAAAGGTTAATCAATGCGAATCCGTTACTGATAATACTTTTTAAAAGTTTGCCGCCTAATTGCAAACTGTTTGTTAAGTTGTTTTTTATCATTTCAGGCAAAGCATTTAACTCCAATGACGGAAATTTGTCATGAAGTTCCAATAACAAAGGTTCGGTGCGTTTTATAAATGAAGAAATATAGACAGGTGCTACATCAACAAATATGCTAAGTTGTTTATCAATGACGCTAAAAATCATAATAAAAGTCGGAATGGCAACCATAATAACGACCACAAATACCAAAATTGTAGCTAAGGTTCGATTTAAGCCCCATTTTTCAAAACGACTTGCAAGAGGATCAAATAAATAACCTAAGACAATTCCAGCCACAAACGGTAATAATACCGAGCGTAATACATATACCGATATGCAAAATAAAATTAAAATACAAATCCATATAAATGCATTACTGTTTTTTTTGATGCGAAACGGTTTAGGATGATGTTTTTTTGGTAGAGGACGATTTTCTAAAATTTTCTTACCCATAATTTTTCCTTATATATTCAATGTGTATGTGCCGTTAATAATTTGCAAATATAAGCCGTTTTGTGCCATATCTTCAATTAAGGTGTTAACAGATCCGGAAAAACCGATAGTAAATTTCAGTTTTCCGACAGCGGCTGATTTTAAACTAGTGCTTTTAATTTGTGAAATTGTATTAAGTTTTTTTTCAATTTTAATCCAATCTTTTAATTTTATGTTTGCCGATACTTCAATATTACCGGAATTATCATTTTGATTATCTGCTTTGTTTTGCATGAAATTACTAATATGCAAAACAGTTTGTTCAATGCCTTGATTAAAAGAATTTTCACCATTAACAACAAAGCTTTTATGGTATAAGTTTGGATATGTTTTTATTGTCACCACCAAAGTTTGAGCACCTGCTCTGATGGCATTTACTATAAAGATATTATTGCTTGAATTGTAAGAACGAAGTTTATTATAAGCAGCGTTATCAATTAAATCAGGTGTGTTTATGTTTATGGCAGCTGTGTTTTCCGGATCGTTTTTTATAACTTCAAAGTTAAAAAGTCCAGATTTTATTGTTCCTTTTTCAAGCCAAGATGATCGCCACACATTGCCATCTTCAAATAAAACTTTACCTTTAAAATCAGTGTCGCTGTATACGGGTATAATCAGCACTTTTTGAGATGATATATCAGCATTTAACATATCATTTTCAGATAAATATTGATTTAGAAGGTTTTCATTTATTTTGATGTTTAAGTCTGCCATATAAGAATTTGATGTTGTTTTTTCGGCCACAACTTCAACTTCACGAATAAAATGCAAAAGTTGTTGGTCGGTAAGTTTATTAAGTTCTTCTATATTTTGTTCTGATGTAAGACGAGAACACACTTTTAAAAAAGCCTCTCTATATCCTTTGTTCATTGCCTCTTGTTTGGCTTGTGCCGAGTTTTGGGCTTGAGCCTCAATGTTGACACCGGCTTCATAACTGACTAAAGCTTGTACCCTAAAGCAAATAAACATTGTTAAAACAAAAATACATAGAAATTTCATATCAAAAATCCTGTTAAATAAGTGCATATACGAGAGATACGATATTATATTTTCTTGCAAAAAGCAAAAGTTTTTATGGACATTTGTGCAAGATAGTGCTTAATTTTGAAATATCCGTAAATAATTTTATAAAAGGGAAGAAAATATGCTGACTAAATATTTAACTGAGGTAATGAAAAAAGCCTCTAAAGATGTTAAAACCATTGTTTTACCCGAAGGTGAAGATAAAAGAGTGCTAAAAGCCGCTCATATTGTGGCAGAAGCAAAAGCCGCAAAACTAATTATTTTGGGTGATGAGGCTGAAATTAAAAAATATTTTGAAGAGAACGCATGGAGCATGGAAGATATAAAAGTTTTAAAACCTGAAAATTCTGCCAAATTAGCCGATTATACAAATTTGTTGTATCAATTGCGCAAAGAAAAAGGCATGACTGAAGAAGAGGCTCAAGAAACCGCATTAAATTATAACTATTTCGGTACTTTAATGGTCAAAGCAGGTGATGCTGACGGTATGGTGTCGGGTGCAAATCACTCTACGGCTGATACGGTAAGACCGGCTTTACAAATTATAAAATCTGCCAGAAAAGACAGAGGTGTTTCTTCTTTTTTGATTTTAGTTTCAAACAATGAGCCATATTTGTTCTCCGATTGCGGTGTGGTAATTAATCCCAATGAAAAAGAGCTTGCCGATATTGCTTTAACCTCGGCTGAAACAGCTATTCAGTTTGGTATTGAACCCAAAGTTGCCATGTTGTCATATTCCACATACGGATCCGGAAAAGGTGAAGCTGTTGACAAAGTTAAAAACGCAACCTTATTGGCTAAAGAAGCTTTAAAAGCCGATGAATATAAAGATATGCACATTGAACTTGACGGCGAACTTCAGGTTGATGCCGCATTAGATATGGTTGTGGCAGCCAAAAAAGCTTCCGACAGCCAAGTTGCCGGCAAAGCCAAGGTTTTAATTTTTCCTAACTTAGAAGCCGGAAATATAGGTTATAAATTGTTGCAACGATTGGGCGGATGCGAGGCATACGGTCCGGTGTTGCAAGGCTTAAATGCGCCGGTTAATGACCTTTCAAGAGGCGCTTTTGCCGAAGATATCGCCGGTGTAATTGCCATTACTTGCCTGCAAGCTCAACATTAAAAATTTTAACAAAAGGAACTTTACAGATGAAAAAAATTTTAGTTTTAAATTCGGGATCATCATCATTAAAATATCAACTTTTTAATGTTGATGGGGATAATTATGAAGTGGTTGCCAAAGGTTTGGCAGACAGAATCGGAATTCATGGTTCAAACGTAGTGTTAAAAGTCGGGGACAACAAACAAACTAAGGAAGTTGCACTACCGACACATACCGAAGCTATCAAAGAAGTTTTGGATATGCTTCTTAGCGGACCTTTGGGATCTATGGATGAGTTAAGCGCAGTCGGTCACAGAGTTGTTCATGGCGGAGAAATTTTTAAAGGCTCTGCTTTGGTAAATGAAAAAGTGTTAAAAGATATTGAAGATTTGTCCGAACTTGCACCTCTTCACAATCCGGCAAATCTGCTCGGAATTAAAGCTGTTGACAGCTTGTTACCAAATGTTCCTCAAGTGGTTGTTTTTGATACGGCTTTTCATCAGACAATGGAAAAAGAAGCGTTTTTATATGCGTTGCCGGAAGAACTTTATATCAAACACAAAATTCGTCGTTATGGTTTTCACGGAACATCACATGCATATGTTGCCGGTGAGGCTGCAAAACTCATTGGTAAAAAAGGTAAAATCATTACCTGTCACTTAGGAAACGGTGCATCAATTTCTGCCGTTAATGAAGGTAAATGCGTTGATACTTCAATGGGCTTCACACCTCTTGCCGGGGTTGTAATGGGTACTCGTTCGGGTGATATAGATCCGTACATTCCGCTTCATATTATGAAAACTTTGGGAAAATCATTAGATGAGGTCAATGCGTTGATGAACAAACAAAGCGGTATGCTCGGTGTTTGCGGTTTTTCGGATAATCGTGATGTAGAAACAAACTTCTTAAACGGCGAAGAAAAAGCCACTTCCGCAATGAAGGTTTATATCCACAACTTGCTCAAATATATCGGCGGATACATTGCGGTTTTGGGTGGTGTTGATGCTATTGTATTCACTGCAGGTGTAGGTGAAAACGGTGCTTTGGTGCGCAAAATGGTCATTGAGCGCTTGGCATATTTAGGCATCAAGCTTAATGAAGAAAACAACAATAAACGCGGTCAAACTTTAGAAATTTCGACCGCAGACTCTAAAGTAAAAGTCTTTGTAATTCCGACAGATGAAGAATTGATGATTGCAAAAGACACTGTTGCTTTGGCTTTTTAAGCAAAGAAATAATATAATATATGCAGCCGCCATATGAAAAATATGGCGGTTGTTGCTTTTTAATAATTAAAAAACAAACAAATTCAAAGGGCTTGCAAGAAAAGTTATGTTATATATCACTAAAGATATATATCTATTTGACGGATTGACATTATTACGGCTTATTTGTTAGGCTGTTAGCAATTGGTTGGTTTCAGCCAAGCTTTTTAGTAAATTTTAACAAGAGGAATATGATTATGAAATATACAAATGAGAATGGTCGTTCAATGGTTGAAATGCTCGGTGTTTTGGCTATTATCGGTGTTTTATCGGTAGGTGGTATTGCCGGATATTCAAAAGCTATGAACAAATTTAAAATCAATAAAACAACAGACCAAGTGTCTATGCTTGTTGCAAACTTGCGTACAATGTTTTCTGCTCAAGGTGATTATGCAGGATTAGATAGTGCTCAAGCCATTAAGTTTGGTGTTGTGCCTGATGATATGGTTAGCGGTACCAATAGTTCAACAATTACAAATGCTTTTGGCGGAGAGGTTACGATTGCAGCATCAGATTTACAAAAAGAGGGTGATAATGGAGCGTTTGAGCTTGTTTATGAGAACCTTTCACAAGAAGCTTGTGTAACTATAGCAACCGGTGACTGGGGTTCTGGTCAAGCTTCCGGCTTGGTTGCAATTGCTGCAGGTACAGAAACTAATGTTGGGTCAGGAAAGCTTAAAACAGTATACATTGGAAATAAAGGTACCGCAGCTACTGAAGGTAAGGCGATAGCCACCCCTGGTGGTGGTACGGCGTCAACTCCGATGTCAGTTAGCAATGCTGTTACAGCTTGTTCAGCAGGTTCAGCAAATGTAGTTACTTGGAAATACTACTAATATAGTAGTGGTTTAATAACAGAAAGTCTCCGTCTGTATGGCGGTATTTTCTGTATACAAGAAGAAGCTCCGAGTTTTGTTCGGAGCTTTTTGATATATTGGCAAAACACGACCGAATATTGGTAGTTTGCTTTTTTAATGATGATTAAGACACAACAAAGTTTAAAGTAAATGTTGCGCTGTATTCACCAGAATCAACATCAGCAGGTATAGTAAGTTTACCTCCTAATCCACTACTATTACCAGTTCCATCAATTGTAGGAGTGAATGTAAGTTTCTTATTTGTTCCGGTAGCTGATAAATATATAGCATTACTTTCAAGGTCAATACCTCCCGAACCGACTTCAGTATAACCTGTGCATGTTGTGTATCCGTTACCAGATATAGAAATTATATTGTCACTGTCGTATGACATATAGCCATCATAGTCAACATCGATAGTAATTTCTTCATTACCATCTTTGATAACTATTGTACCCCAATCCAATTCTCCACATGAGACTGTGTTAGCCACTTGAATTGTAGCCTTAGCGGTTACTTCGGCATAGTCGGTTGTTGCGTTTGCGGTGCTTGAAATCATCAAAGCGGCTGCAGATAAAAGAAAATATTTTCTCATAATTTATATCCTTTACAAAAATTAAGTTTAAGTA
>JAFTYO010000040.1 GCA_017464685.1 Alphaproteobacteria bacterium | reverse complement strand
ATATATTATAGGAGTTAGTTGATGAGAAAAATTTGTGAACTTGGTCGTTATGTTCTTTCAAAGTGTGGTGCAGATAAGAAGGAGTTTTTGAGCGCCGTGTACAAAAGGCGTACACAAGCGAAAAAACACCGATTAGATGTGCCACAATTTGGAAGAAGTATGGTGGAGATGCTTGGAGTGTTAGCCATAATCGGAGTTTTATCGGTCGGCGGTATTGCCGGTTACTCAAAAGCGATGTTCAAATATAAACTTAACAAACAAACCGAGCAATTGAGCCAATTATTAAATGCTTTATATCGTTATAAGGCAAGTTGGGGAGAAAATCCGCCATCAATGGATTTAATGCCTTATTTTAAGGCATTGGGAGAAATACCCGAAGATATGATTAAAGATAATACAACTTATATTTATGATATTTTCGGTACAACAATAGAATTAAGAACAAACGGTTGTGATCCTTTATGTAATAATGTTAGGTTGTCATATAAAATTAACAATAAAAATTCTTTTGAAATTTGCAACAATGTATTTGAGGTAATGAAAGGGTTTCGTTCGGAATTATATGCAATGATAGTTGGAAAAAATTCCGGAGGATCCATAAGTTATAATGGTTATATCTATGGCGATAAATTTTGTTCAGGTAGTAAAAAATGCTTATCGAATATTACAAAAAAAGAAATATATGATGAATGTCAATACTGTGCTCAATCGGATAGTTGTTTTTTTGATATTTTATATAAGATTGATGATTAATGTGTTACAATTTATTAAAATAAAAAAAGGCTCTCATAATGAGAGCCCAATCATCAGAAGAATATTTACCATGTAAAGCATCGAAAAAAACGCAAACTGATAGCAGACAAGACAAAAACATAGAGCTGTTGGCATCTGATATTTAATGGTTGAAGTTCTGATTATCGTTGCAGTTATTGGGGTATAATTAAATTATGGTCTAAATCCGAAAGTTTTCGGTTGTTCAACTTCGTCAATAGAATCTTTATAAACATCTGCTGCCACATTATATTCACTTTTTAAGCGGTTTTTCAGCTTAGAAGCGCTTGATGTTAAGTCGGATATTTTTGATGATATGTTTGAGCTGATATCATAAACATATGATTTTGCATATTCAAACTGTTGCTTAGGGTGTATTTTGCCTATTGCCCAAAACAACAAAGAACTTACAGCGATAATTGCAACCATATAAAGCAACAATTTCATAACATATTATCCTTTCAAAAAAACTTGAAAAGATAATAGTGTAAAATAACTTAAAAAGTGCTTAAGATTTTTAAGCAAAAATTAAGTCAGGCGTATAGTCTTTATATGCAAACACTTTAGCGTCTATATAACGATGATTTTTATTCAAGCTTGAAATTTTTTGCATATCTTCGCTGTCTAAGGCAACATTTAATGCTTGTAGGTTTTCTTTCAGTCTGGTTTCGTGTACAGACTTTGGAATGACGACAACACCTCGATTTATTTGCCAACTTAACAAAACTTGAGCCGGTGTAATGTTAAGTTTTTGTGCAATTTCAACAATGGTGTTATCTTCAAGCAAACTTTCTTGGCTGATATGCTCTCCCGCTCCTAGAGGAGAATAGGCCGTAACCGCAATCATATTTTTTTTGCAAAAATCTATAAGTTCGGTTTGCACCAAATACGGGTGCGATTCTATTTGATTGACGGCAGGCACAATTTCGCATTCCGAGATTATTTTTTCCAAATTTTTCTGCCCAAAGTTTGAAACACCGATTGCTTTGGTAAGCCCTTGTTTTTGGGCTTCTTCCATTTGTTTATAGGTAATACTTAACGGGATTTGCGATAAAGAAATCATATCGTCAGCGCTTTGCGGAATACTTATGCCTTTTTTTTGAGCAATCGGCCAATGCATAAGCCATAAATCAAGATATTCAAGATTTAGTTGTTTTAAGGTTTCTTCTAAAGCAAGCAAAACATCTTGAGGATTATGCGAATCGTTCCAAAGTTTTGATGTTACAAAAATTTGTTCTCGTTTTAGGTTATCTTCCTTAAAAGCATCATAAAACGCTTGTCCGATTTCTTCTTGATTGCCGTAAATCGGGGCGCAGTCAAAATGATTGTAACCGAGTTTTAAGGCCCAACGAATTGCCTGATAAACTTCGCCTGCTCCTGATTTGAAAGTGCCAAGGCCGATGACGGGCATTTTGGCACCTGTGTTTAAACTTACATATTTCATTATTTCCTCCCTAAAATGTTATTTCGCATAAGATATAATGGTCCGAAAATAAAAATCCACCATACAAAAGATAAAACTTGTAATATGCTTTTATGTGTAATACCTTAAATGAAAATATTTTTTATAAGGGGAATTGATATGTTCGGTAAAATGTTGTTGCTTTGCTGTTTGTTTTTAACCACTCAAAGTTTTGCTCAAGATAATCTTAGAGATATAGAAATAAGTATTTATAACAACAACTTAGCTTTAATAAAAGATACCAGAAAGACTAAATTGCAACAAGGTAATAATGAAGTTGCATTCGAGGGAGTGGCAACACAGATTAAACCCGAAAGTGTGATGATTATAGGTCGTGATATCAATGTGTTGGAACAAAATTACGACTATGATTTGATAACAAAAGAAAATATCATACAAAAATCAGTCGGCAAAACGGTTAAAACCGTAACCCAAAACCCGACAACCGGCGAAAATATTTTTAACAAAGCAAAAATTGTAAGTGCAAGCGGAACTAAACCGGTTTTGGAATTTGATTACGGTATTGAGCCCGATTTTAATGGCCGTTTGGTCTTTGAAAAATTGCCTCAAAATTTGCGTGAAAAACCGACTTTAATTGCCAAAATTAACAGCAATAAAGAAACAACTCAAGAACTGGAACTTGCATATCTTACAAATTCAGTTTCTTGGAAAACCAATTATGTAGCACATATAAAAGACCAAAATTTACTGAATTTGACGGCTTGGGTAACCATAAACAACAATTCGGGTACCGATTATGACAATGCAAAGATAGATTTAATAGCCGGTGAGGTTAATCAGATTTTTGAAAGTCCGTTAAGAACAAACCGAATTATGATGACAAAAGCTTTAGGGGCATCAATAGATAATGATACTGTGGCAGAATCAGGAATTGAACCTCAAAATTTGAGCTCTTATCAACTTTACAGTTTGCCGAACAGGACTGATATTAAAAACAATCAAACCAAGCAAATGAGTTTGTTTGAAAAGTTTGATGTGAAATATCAAAAACAAGGTCGTTTGTCCTCAAGATTGTATTTTAATTCCGGTAATGAAGCATCATTTGAAAAAATTCATCCCGATATGTACTATATTATGAACAATAACGAAGAAGCGAATCTGAATTTATCACTTCCGACAGGTGCGATTCGTTTTTATGAAAATGATGCGCAAAATAATATGCAGTTTATCGGTGAAAATACCATTGCAAACACTGCCAAAGGCGAAAAAATTGAGTTAAGACTGGGACAAATGTTTAATGTGTTTGTAAGTGGTAAAATTGTTGATGTAAAAGAAGTATCCGAAACCAAAAATAAACTTGTCGCAAATGGTTGTTATAATGCTGATATTATAAGAGATTATACTGCTGAAATAGAGTTTGTAAACAGCTCAGATATAAGTTCAGAGGTCGTTTTTACGCAAAATATCGGACAAGACCATCAAGTGCTTAAAGAAAACATCAAGGGGAATTTGAAAAACATCAATTTGTATGAATGGAAAATAAACTTAAAACCAAACGCAACCGCAAAATTAGACTATATGGTTAGGGTAAAATCTAAAGAAAGAGTATGTGATTGATATAATATGTTGTTTTATAACAGTTTTTTAAATTAAAATGTTTTGTCAAAAAAATGCGTTTTAAGCGCATTTTTTTCTTGTAAGTTTGTGAAAAATCTGCTAAATTACAAGGGATAAAAAGTTTTTGTGTGTATTATTTGATAAATTGAAAAGATTTTTCAAAACCGTTAGGTGTACGCCAAAACTTCAATGAAAATTAAAGTTATAAAGATATGACTACAAAAAACTTTATTAAAAGAGCTATGACAGCTCTCGCTGCTATTATGGTTGTAATATGCAGTGTATCGTGCTCGAAAGAAGAAATGGAAAGCACTTATGTCGGATTTGCAGAGGGAATTTATGCTGACCCAAGTCAGACCCTTTGTTATGAAGATACAGAGCACGTCTCAGAGTTTGACACCACTGCTTGTGAATTATTCACGGTTGAGCAGTATGTAGAGGGTAATCTGGTTTTGTATAAAGGAGAAACAGAGGTTGACAGAGCGCCGTTTGCTCATAACCTTAACCTGAATGCAAAGTTTGAAGCAAAGCCACAAGTGGTTTATGTTTCAAAGAAAGAGAACCTTTCAAAGGTGTCAATGACTTCATCTAATGCAGGTGAAGTGCAAATTGTAGCTGATACTACAAAGGCAGGATTTATCCTTACCGCAACCTCAAGAGAGTATGTATTCAACTTCAATGAGGGTGAAGAAGTAAAAGCGAACACCGTATATGAGAAGCTTTCTCATAAGGACACACTTTTTGCATATACCGAAATTAAGAATGTGTCATATAAGAACTATGATGCAAAGCTTAATGAAGTTAAGTCAAATGCGGATTCAATCGTTTATGACATCAATCTTTACTTTGATGTAGAGGTTGAATGCAAAAAGAACTCTGATGTGGATGCAACTTACACTGTAAGAGTGCCCGTACAGAGGATTTTCAAAGAAGCTCCGGCAGAAGCTGTAACAAGCATCAAGGATACAGAGTATAAAGCTGTTTTTGACACAACTGCAAACAATCTGTTCACAGTTGAGCAGTATGTCAAAGGTTACTTCGTAACAACCTTGAGAGATAAGGAAATCGGACGCAAGCCGTTCAAGTATGACCTT